>JBEKOZ010000195.1:0-19974 GCA_049521275.1 Bryobacteraceae bacterium
GCCTTCGATGGGGGGGCCTTCGGGCGCGGGATAGACGCCGATGTTGCCCTTGAATTTCGCGACCTGCTTGCCGAGCACGGCGTCGAGCGAAAAGCCTCCGGCGAGGGTGCCGTTCCAGGGGATGGCGCGGTCGGTGACGACGTGAGCGGCTTCGCGGAGGTGCAGGCCTTGCAGGTTGCCCTCGGCATGAAAATCGCGCCAGTGGGTGAGGCTCGTCTGGCCGATGATGGTCGCCCCGAGCGCGTTGAGGGTGGCGTTCTGGAGGGTGAATCCTTCGAGATTGAGACTCAGGTCGCCGCGCGCTTCGGCGCCGTCGATCTTCAGACGATCCTGATGGTAGGCGAGTCCGCGCGCAGCGGCGCGGCCGGTCATCCAGAAATCGAAGGGCTTCTGGAAGGACGCGTAGAACTTGCCGTCGAAGGTCGCGGAGCCGGCGGGTTCGATCGGGAGGGCGAAGAATGTCACCACATCCTTAACCGAAACAGCGGCTTTCACCGTGAAGGTGCCGCGAGGCCAGCGGAGGTTGGTCAAGGCTCCGGTGACGTCGGCACGGGAATCCTTGGTCGAGATTCGCAATCGCGTAATGTCGATTTTCGAGGCGTCGAAGGTGAACGCGGCGGTCGCGCTTACTTCGATCGGACCCGCGCCGATCACGATGACGCGGACGCGATTCGATTCCACCTCGCCAAGATAGTGGCCGGGGCGGTCCTGGCGCATGCGGACGAGCAGGTCCTCGCCGCGCAAATTGAGAGGAATCTGGCGGTCGTCGTATTCGAAGAGTCCATCGACGACCTCGTAGCGGCCGACGGCCAGGTGCACCAGATCCTCCGCCCAAGTGGTTCCGGGACGGCGCACGGCAGGATCGGGAATGTTGTTGGAGCCGTCGGGATAGAACACAATGCGGACCTGCGGCCGTTCGAGACGCAAGGACGAGAGATCGATTTTTCGCTCCATCATGGAGATGATGCGCAGGCCGGCGCTGACGGAGGCGACGCGCGCGAAGGGCGGCTCGCCGGGAGATTCTTTTCCGTGCAGAACCACTGGGCCCACGGTCGCCTGGAGCCGTGACCAGTCGAACGCGAAATTTCCGACTTCGACGCGGCCACCGGTGGCTTTCTGGATTTCATCGACCATGCGGCGGTGGACCTGTTCGTAGAACCATCCGCTGCGGAACACCAGCACGCCCGTGAGCGCGAGCACCGCTGCCAGCAGCGCCAGAGCGGCCGTAATGCGCAGCAGGATGCGGCCGAATTTCCTCATTTGAAGACCTCATCCTTGTAGAGGATTTCGGTTTCACTGCGCGTTGCGCCCAACCAGCGGTCGAGCGCCTGCGTCACGCGCTGATCGGTCAGCAGCTTTTCGATCTGATCGCGGCTGGCCTCGAACGTGGGCACCTGGCCGGGGTTGGAGCGGCGAAATTGCGCGGCCATCGTATTGTAGTAATCCTTCAGATCGTCGTCTGAAAGCTGCACCTCGGGACGGAAGCGAATATCGGTGAAGCGCAGCGCGCGGATGCCGTTCAACAAATGGTCGGACAGCTGCGCTTCGGTAATGCCGTAGCGGGCGAGAGCGGCGCGATACTCGGTTTCAGTGGCATATTGCGCCTTCACCTGATCGAGAAGCTGCTGCGCGTCGGCGGCCGTGGGCAGCGTCTGGCGGCTGGTGGCGGCTTCCTGGAGCAGCAGGTATTGATCGATGAGCCGGTCGGCGGCCTTGCGTTTCTGATCGCCCGACAGGTCGGCGTCCACCGGCTTTTGATCGAGAAACGCCGCGATGCGCAGTTCGAGAAGAATATCGCCCTCGGAGATGACATGCTTGCCGACAGTGACGGCGATCCGGTCGAGCACCGCGGCGTGCGCGGCCAGGAACAAGAACGCAAATGGGAGGAAGCGGGTCATCAATACGTCTGCCCCAACGAAAAGTGAAACTGAAACAGATTGATTTTCTGCGTCATGAGCACTCCCTGATTCTCAATCAACTGCTCATAGGTGCCGGCGAAGCCATAAAATCGCGGCGCATTGGGGCTGAAACTGAAGTCGGCGCGAATCGGGCCGATCGGCGTGCGATAACGGAATCCGATGCCCACCGCTTGCACGGCGTAATCGAAGTCCTGAAGATTGCGCTGGCGAAAGCGGAAGCTGATGTCCTGAATATTGTCGTAAACATTGCCCATATCATGGAACAGTACGCCGCCGAGGTTGTTGCCGATCAACGGAAAGCGCAATTCCGTGGAATGAAACAGCAGCGCATTGCCGCCAATCGGAAAGCCGGTCGTATCGTCGCGCGGGCCGGCCTGATTATCGGGAAATGCGCGATCGGACGTGGAGCCGCCCGAATACCAACGCTCGGCCAGTGGAATTTCCGCCAGCCCTCCGATGCGTTGAATATATCCGAACTGCAAGCTCCGCGCGATCACGATATCCTTGCCGATCGGGTGATAGGTGGTGTTGCGAAACAGCACCCGGGTGAAGTCGGTCTGCGACGCGAACTGGGGCGCCGCGAGGCCAACGTCGATGTAGTTGTACATGCCCCGGTGGGAATTGACCGGGTCGTCGCGCCGGTCCTGAATCAGGGTCATGGAATAAATCCCGACGCGCACCGGCTGAGAGAGCAGGGGGATGAGCTCGCTGTTAATCTTGAGATCGGAAATGGTGACGTGGCGCAGCGCGAAGCGGTATTGCAGCGTGAACTCCCGCGAGATGCGCTCGGCGAGCTGTACTGACCCTTCTTCGCGCTGCTGATGAAAGGTGCGAATGTCGCTCGCGTTGTCGAACACCCCGGATATCGTCAGCGCCAGCTTCTCATGTCCCAGGAATCGGGGCAGAAGATAGGAAAGGATGACGCGCTGCTCGATGGTGGAGACCAGCGTGTTGAGGCTCAACGTCTGGCCGAGTCCGAGAAAATTGAGGCGGCTGATCCCGAACGATATGCGCGGCGCGAAACCGGTGCTGCCGGCGGGATCGTCGAACGAAGTGACGCCGCCGCCGATGCGCGCAATCTGCGCCCCGACGCCGACGGTGAAGGAATAGCGGCTCGCCTCATCCACCTGGAACAGGACGTATTTCTGGTCCTCATCTCCAGCGGGATTCTGAATCGCGGTCTGCACTTTCGAAAAAATGCCCAGGTCGTACAGCTTCTGCTGGCTGGCCGCGATGCTTTGCTGCGAAAGCGGATCGCCGGGTTTCATCGTAATGCGCTTGTCTATCAGAGAAGGCCGGGTAATCTCCAGACCGCGCAACAGGACGCTGCGGACGTAGACCCGCTCCCCCAGGTGCAGCGTGTATTTCAGATTCACCCGGTGATCGCCGTCGCCCGGCGTTTGGGTGAAATCGAAGGTCGCGTCCGGATATCCGTTGTTGTAGTAAAAACTGAGAACCGTGTCGCGATCGACGGCGATATTGGCCGTGCTGAATGGTTCATCCGCGCTCGATTGCAGCACCGAGCGGAAATACTGCATGTCATTTTCTGGCACGCCCTCAAAATCGAGCCGGGCGACGATCCACTGCGGCCCTTCCTTTACCTCCAGCACCACGCCCAGCGCCCCGCTTTTCCCGTGATAATTGGAATCGACGGTCGATTCCACCTCCACATCGCGAAAACCATTGGCGCGGTAGAGATCGAGGAGCGTGTCTTTGTCCCGCTCCAGCAGCCGCTGCGAATACCGGCCGAAGCGGAAGCGCGGAAAGCTGGCCGGGGTGATGAACATTCGTTCGCGCAGTGTTGCGGTATCGAAATACTTGTTGCCGGTGATGCCGATGCTCGCCAGTTTGTAGCGCTGGTGGCGCTCAATGCTGTAATTCAGCTCATACATGTCCGTCGACGGCCGTTCCTCGGTGAACTCCACCGCAGCGTCGAAATAGCCCTGGGACTGAAAATATTCGATCAGGTTGCGCTGTCCTTCGACCAGCAGAGTGCGGTCGACAGTGCGCTCCTGAAACACCGGAATCAACTGCCGGAGCTTGCCTTTCGATACCTTGGTTCCCGACGTTTTCACCTCCACGATGGGCCCGTTATCGATGGCGATGGAGGGCGTGATGGTGTTCGAGTCGGTATGGTAGTCGAGCTTTTCGAGCGTCACCAGCGCCTCCAGATGGTTGCCCTTTTGAAAGGACTGGCGCACGCTCGCGACACCCGTCGAGACAATATTCTCCGTCGCATAGCGCCAGCCTGGAAACGTGAGGAACAGGAATCCGCGCCGCCAGTGCGTATCGTGAATGATGCTCTCCGGCGTCCGCGTGAAGTTCCCGGTGAGCGTCACGCCGTCGAAGCGCGCGCGGTCTCCGGCGCGGATGTCGAAGTGGATCGCGACCTCCTCGGTCGACGGATCGCGATGGAGAGCGTAATCGATCTTGGCGTTGCGAAATCCGTTGGCACGCATCCGTTCCACCATATTCTGGACCGCCTGTTCCATATCGTTTTCGACGAACGGCGCTCCCAATTCGAGCTTGGAAGCGGTGGTAAGCTGCCCCCGGTTCGGCGGCTCCTCGACGCCTTTAAGGGTCACGCGGCCGACGAAGTAGGCGAACTCGGTCGAGATGTTCAGAACCAGCGCCGAGCCTTCGTCCAGAGCGCTGATGGCGATGTTCGCGTAGCGGCCGGTGTTGTAAAGGTTCTGAATGGCGGTGTGAACATCGGCCAGTTTCAAGGGCTTCCCGGGGAGCATCGGCAACAGCTTGTCCAATTCGGCGCGCGGCAGCGGCTGATCCGGCGGGTCGAAATCAATGCGCCCGACGACGCGCCCCTCATAGGCCGCGGCGGACGCCTTCAGGCCGTCCTGGGCCTGAGCGGTGGGCGCGATCGCGATGCCCAGCAGCAGCGAGAAAAACAATAGCATCGGCGGACGCACGATTCACAATGATAGCGCCGGGGCTTACGCCTTTGCTCTTGTTACCATCAGAGCAAAGCACGCAATTTCCTACGCCTCCTTATTTATGATGCGCGCCAGCGATTCACGTTACTCCCGTCAAGCACGTTTTCTGCCATGGGGCGAGCCCGGACAGGCGAAATTCGCCGCCGCGCGCGTCGCCATCGTGGGATGTGGCGCTCTGGGCACGGTGCAAGCCGAGATCCTGACCCGGGCGGGCATCGGCCGGCTACGGATCATCGACCGCGACCTGGTGGAACTGAACAACCTACAGCGCCAGTTCCTTTTTTCCGAAGCCGACGCGGCTGAGGGAACTCCCAAAGCCGTTGCCGCCGCGCGCCGCCTGTCCCAGATTAATTCCGAAGTGATTCTGGAGCCGGTCGTCGCGGACCTGAGCCCTTCGAACGCAGCGGATCTGCTCGAGAACATCGACTTGATCCTGGACGCGACCGACAATTTCGAGACCCGCTATCTGCTCAACGATTTTGCGGTCCGCGAGAACATCCCCTGGGTTTATGGCGCGGCGGTCTCGAGCTACGGGCTGAAGCTGGCGGTCATCCCCGGCGTCACCGCGTGCCTCAAATGCATCTATCCCGAGCCTCCGCTGGGCGCGCAGCCCACCTGCGAAACTGCCGGCGTGCTGGGCACGGTAACGGCCAGCATCGCGGCGCTCCAGACCGCCGACGCGATGAAGATTCTCGCGAGCGGTCAAGAAAACTTCGTCGCGCGCCTCACGACCGTCGATGTATGGACCGGCGAGATCCGGCAAATCGCTCCTCCCGCGCGCGATCCCCAGTGCGTTTCGTGCGGCCTCCGCGATTTCGGTCATCTGGACGGATCGAAGCGGGCGCCCATCAGCTTATGCGGCCGCAACGCGGTGCAGATTCATGAACGCGCGCGGCCGCTCGATTTGTCCGATCTGGCGAAGCGCCTGAGCGCAGTGGCTCCCGTCCGGTCGAACGAGTTCGCGCTGCGCGTCACGCTCGACGTGTACGATCTGATGATTTTTCCCGACGGCCGCGCCATCATCAAGGGAACCACCGATATCGGAATTGCCCGAAGCCTATATGCCCGGTATGTGGGATCCTGAGCCTCCAACTTCGGGGACAGTCCGCTATGGTACGAAGTGAGAAATCCCATAAGACGCCCGCAAAATATAGGGAAACTACAAGTTTAAGCGCGCCTCTCGGCGCCGTCGAGCTGTTCGAGACCTCGGACCATAGCTGACTGTCCCCGAAGTTCCGTCCCCTGGCTGATGCCAGGGGTTATAACCCCGTCACGTGAGTGCGGGGATCTGGCGATCTCCAGCCGGCAGCTTGCCAGGAACGCACGTTTCCATCAGGCCACTCTCCATCGCAAACTGTTCATCACCCGGCTAAGCCTGTCTGCACCCGATAGTGAGAATTTTCCGCTCCATCCCAACTACATAGCTGTACCGAGCCGCGGCCTCAGGGAGCGACCTTGGGCCTCAAAGGACTACATGCGCCTCACCACCGCGACGCTCTTGCTGACCGTCGTGCCGGGATTCTCCGCGACGCTGCCGCTTTTCTTTTTCCCCAACACGGGCCAGGCCGATTCGTCGGTGCAATATATTGTGCAGACTCCGGATCTATCCGCGCGCTTCCGCCGCGACGCGGCCCTGTTTCAGGTCGCGGGCCAACATGTCGGCGTGCGCTTCGTCGATGCGAACCCGGACGTCACCATAGAAGGCGTCGAGCCTCTGGCCGCGAAGATCAGTTTCTTCCTGGGGCGAGGCGATTGGAAAACAGACGTTCCGTCTTACGCGAGGATCGTCTACCGCGAGCTGTATAAGGGCGTCGCCTTGAGCTATAGCTCGGGCCCTCAGTTAAAGTCCGAGTTTGTGATCGCGCCGCGCGCGGACCCGGGGCTGATCCGCCTCGAATATTCGGAACCGGTCAGGATCGATGCCGCGGGAAACCTGATCGCCGGCGGCACGTTCCGCGAGGCGGCGCCCGAGATTTACCAGCAAATCGGCGGGAATCGGGTGAAGATTGCCGGGCGCTACCACGTTTTCGACGCGCATCGCATCGGTTTTGAGATCGGCGCCTATGACCGGTCGACGCCGCTGGTCATCGATCCGGTCATTTCCTATTGCACCTTACTGGGCGGCAGCAGCCCTACGGCGATCACCGGCCTTGCGGTAGATTCCAGCGACAACTTGTATGTGACCGGCTGGACCTCGGCGCTCGATTTTCCCATCGACGGCGCTGTCCAGGCCGTCAACGCGGGAGGCGTCGACGCCATTGTCGCGAAGCTGAATGCCGCGGGCACGGCGCTGATCTATGCAACCTACATCGGCGGCCGGTCGACCGATCAGGGAGCGGCCATTGCCGTGGATAGCCTGGGTCAGGCGTATGTCACCGGCTTCACCTCGTCTTCGAACTTTCCGCTGGTATCGTCGAACCGCGGCGCCATCGGCGGCAGCACCACCGCTTTCGCGCTGAAGCTGAACGCCGCCGGAAATACCCTGCTTTATAGCGGCTATATCGGCGGGACCAACTACGAGGTCGGCACCGCGATCGCCGTCGACGGCAACGGCAACGCGTATCTCGCGGGGAATACCGAATCGTCCAACTTCCCGACCCTGAATCCGACGCAAGCGGCCATCGGCGGCGCGATCGACGCGTTTATCACCAAGCTGAACTCCGCTGGAGCGATCACCTTCAGCACCTTTCTCGGGGGGGGCGGAAATGAGAATGCCGGAGGAATCGCCGTGGACTCGCTGGGCGACATTTACGTCGCCGGTGGAACCTTTTCCACCAATTTCCCAGTGGTGTTGCCGCTGCAACACACCAACGCCGGCGGCCAGGACGCTTTCTTGACCAAGATCAGCTACACCGGCACGGTCGCCTTCAGCACGTATTTCGGCGGCAGCGGAGGATCGACGGAGTCGCCTGAGGAGGCCAGCGCCGTCGCCCTCGATTCAGCCGGAAACGCTTATCTCGCCGGCGTGACCAACTCCACTAATTTTCCGGTAAGCACCGGGGCCTTCCCAGACGCTCGTTTATAGTACCTATCTGGGCGGGGAGGGAACCGATTGGGCCACCGGGATCGCGGTCAGTACAGCCGGGAACGCCTACGTTGCCGGATACACGTCCTCGGTGAACTTCCCGCAGGCCAACGCCGTGCAAGCGGCGTTCGGAGGGCTGTTCGACGCCTTCATCAGCGTGCTGAACGCTTCGGGTAACGGTCTGCTGTTCTCCACCTATTACGGAGGCTCGGGAGCGGACTCCGCCAACGCCATCGCCATCGATACCAACGCCAATATTTTCACCGGCGGGCAAACCAACTCCGCCAATCTCCCTCTGGTGAATCCGGTTGAATCGACCAGTGCGGCGAGCAGCACCGGATGGCTTCTCCGCCTCGGCGTCACGGCTCCGCCGCCCACGACGCCCTCGGTAACTTCGGTCTCGCCTACATCGGGCTCGGGAAATACGGTGACGTTCACCGCCAAATTCGCCGATACCGGCGGAGGCTCCACGCTCACCACCGCTTCTCTGCTGGTCAACACCAGCGCGTCCACCGGCTTCGGATGCTACATCAACTACAACGCCGCGATGAATCTGTTTTCGCTCTATACCGACGCCGGGACGGCCGTCCTCTCGACCGTCACTCCGGGTGGCGCCGGCGCTCAGAACGACCAATGCGCGCTCGCGGGTGTCGGCAGTGCGGGCACGGTGTCGGGCAACACCCTCACGGTCACCTTTGCGCTGACCTTCCAGCCCACCTTTGCGGGCGCCGTGGCCGTGTATCTTGAAGCGGGCGACGCCTCCTCGATCACCGGCTGGGTGGCGGAGGGCTCCTACTCGATCGTCATTCCCGCGGGGACGCCGCAAGTCAATTCCGTGTCCCCAAATTCGGGCAGCGGCACGGGAGGGATCTTCACCTTCGTCTATTCGGACACGATCTACGCGCAAAACCTCGCCACCGTGGCGTTTCTGTTCAATACTTCAGTGACCTTCTCGAGCGCCTGCTACGTGGTTTACAACCTGGCGGCGAATACCGTCTCTCTTGAAACCGACGCCGGGACGGGCACGACATCCATGCTGTTGAGCGCCCCCACAGTCCTCCAGAACAGCCAGTGCCAGGTGAGCACGGCGACTTCGGCGGCAAGTGGTCTCTCGATTATCTTTTCCATCTCGATCACGTTCAAAGGAGCGTTTGACGGCGCCAAGAATATCTATATGTACGCGACCGCCGGATCTCTCAATACCGGCTGGGTGCTCGAAGGCACCTTCACTCCTGACAATGGAGGCGTGCCGATGGCCATTTCATCTGACCCCGCCTCCGGCACCGGCGCGGGGGAACGTTTCACGTTCATCGTCGGCGACAAGGGCGGCGCCAGTTATCTCACCTACGGGGCGATCCTGTTCGCGCCGACCTTCAACACCCTCAACGCTTGCTATCTGGAGTGGGACGGGATCAAGAACACCATTTCCATCACCTACGACAATCCGGCCAACGGACAAACCGAATTCACTCCCGGCACTCCCGGCATTGCCACCAATAGTCAATGTACGCTGAACGCCGCCAACAGCTCAATCGTCGTCGGCGCGACCCAGGTGCTGATCACCATGGACCTGACCTTCAACTCCTCCTTCTTCGGCGCCAAGAACATTTATCTGTACGCCGCAGAGGGCGCCATCAACTCCGGATGGTCGACCGTCGGCACCTGGAATGTCACCGGTGGCACTCCCAGCGCCACTTCGGTATCGCCCAGTTCGGGCACGGGCTCCTTGCAGTCGTTCTTCTTCGAGATCACCGATTCGTCCTCGCAAACGAATCTGACCGGCGTCACGATGTTGTTCACCGTCGGCGCACCCGTAAACATAGCCAACGCCTGCTACATGTTTTACAATCGCGGCGCCCAGACCATCGGGCTCTGGGACAACACCGGAAACACCACGTTTACCACCAAAGGCGAAGGGTCCTCGACGCTGCTCCAAAACAGCCAGTGCGGGATCCAATATACGCAACTGGTCACGACCAACAATATCTCCGTCACCTTGCAGATCCAGATCCTGTTCAACGTCTCCAGCTTCCCCGGCCCGCTGAGCGTCTATCTGGAGGCCAACGAGCCCAACGCCAACTCGGGCTTCGTCTACGTAGGTACTTGGACGCCATGAGAGAATGAAGCCATGTCCGTTTATCAGGACCGCAAGCAGGCCCTCGAACAGCATGAATTCCGCATGGGACTCGAGCGGGGACGCCTGGCGGTAACGCTCGATCTGCTCACCGACGCCCTGGTGCTGGTCGGCCAGCATGGCGTCTATTGCCAGAGCGCCCGCCAGCCCGGCAAGCCCGCCATGGACATTCAGATGATCAGCAAATGCATGACCGACGCGAAGGAGCTCATCATCAGCGTCATGACCGAGCTTAAGAAGCAATCAGAGACCGCGTAGAAAAGGATTCCGCTCTCTCTCCCGCCCGATCGTGGTCCACCCGCCATGTCCCGGCACCACAGCCGCATCGTCCGGTAGCGGCAGCAGCTTGTCCCGAATGGACCGCAGGATCTGCCGGCCATCTCCTCCCGGCAGATCAGTGCGCCCGATGCTGTCGCGAAACAGAGTGTCGCCCGCAATCAGCTTGTTCTCCTCGGGAATCCACAGCGAAATACTACCCTGCGTGTGGCCAGGCGTCTCGAGCACATGAAAAACAGCGCCACCCAGCGCGAGCGAATCGCCCTCGCGCGCCTCGCTATCGATCGCCGTCCGCTCCGGCGTTTTCATCCGCAGCCACGACGCCTGCACATCCAGATGTTCGTACAACTCCTGATCCTTGGCGTTCATGTATACCGGCGCGCCGGTCGACGCCTTCAGCTTGGCCGCGCCGCCGATATGATCGATATGCGCGTGCGTAATCACGATCGCCTTCACCTTCAGCGAATGCCGGGCCAGAATCGCCAGCACCTGGCCGATGTCATCACCCGGATCGATCACGATGGCTTCGCGCGACTGCTCATCGCCGAAAATCGAGCAATTGCATTGCAACACGCCTACTGGCAGAATCTCGTGAATCATGTTTCAAATATACTCGGAGTATGGACGCTCTTCTCAGTGTCGGCATGCGCTGGCTGCACTTCGCCTCGATTGCGGTGCTTTTGGGAGGCGTCTTTTACGCCCGCTTCGCCATCGGCGATCTGGCTAAAGGATTTAAGCCAGTGGCCTACGCCGCCATCGGCGGAATCCTCATCTCGGGAACGTACAATTTTTTGAGCAAACAAAGCTTTCCGCCGCACTATCATATGTGGTTCGGCATCAAGATCCTACTCGTACTCCATATCTTTGCCGCGACAATTCTTTATCGCGGCAAAACCCGGGCGCTCACGGGAATCGTAATCTCGGGCGCGATCGTCATCGCCATCTCCGCCTGGCTGCGCTGGCTGTCTGTAATATGAACGTCGGTAGCATGACGGGCTATCAGGCGCTCCACGAACACGCCGCCTGGCTTGATCTGTCCGCACGCGGAAAAATCCGCGCCTCGGGCGACGATCGTGCCCGCCTGCTGCATGCCATGACCACCAATCATGTGCAACAAATGAAGCCCGGCGACGGATGTTACGCCTTTTTCCTTAACGCTCAGGGCCGCATTTTGGGCGATGTGAATCTGTTCTGCCTGGAAGATCATTTTCTGCTCGACACGGAGCCGGAGGCGCGCCACAAGCTGTTCGATCACCTGGACCGCTACATCATCGCCGACGACGTCACGCTCACGGACGAAACCGATCGCCTCTCTACCATCGCCATCGAAGGTCCTGAAGCCCCAGCAGTGCTGGCCAAAATCGGCGCGCCCATCCCCGAAGCTCCCTACTCCACGGCCACCTGGGATGACCCCGAAAGCACCATCGCCCATATCGATTCCACCGGCAGCAGCGGATTCTTCATCCTTACTCCCATTGAAAATAAGCCCCGCGTCATGCAAATTCTTGAAAGCGCCGGTGCCATCGCCGCCACGCCCGCCGAGGCCCTCACCGTCCGCATCGAAAACGGCCGCCCCCGCTACGGCGAGGAAATTACGGAGCGTTTTCTCGTACAGGAAACCGGCCAATTACAGGCCGTCCACTTTAGCAAAGGCTGCTATCTCGGCCAGGAAATCGTCGAGCGCGTCCGCAGCCGCGCCCAGATCCATCGCATCCTCCGCCACCTGGTCATCGACTCCTCCGAAGTTCCGCCCGCTGGTGCGAAATTAAGGTCCGCCGACCCCAGTACCACTGGCGACGCCGCCGAAATCGTTTCCGCCGCCTGGTCCCCCGCCCTCGGCAAAGTCGTCGCCATGGCCTACGTTCGCACGCCCCAATCCGAACCCGGAACCGAACTCACCCTCGGCGACGCGCGCGCCCGCGTCACGTAAATCACTTTTTCAGAAACGTCCCGCGCTCCAGCTCTTCGAACGCTTCCTGCAACTGCTTCTGCGTGTTCATCACGATCGGGCCGTACCACGCCACCGGCTCTCCCAGCGGCTTTCCCGAAACCAGCAGGAACCGGATTCCGTCCTCGCCCGCCTGCACTTCCACTTCATCGCCCCGATCGAACACCACCAGCGACCGGTTATCGGCATCGGACGGAGGCTTCGTTTCCAGCCACCCCACCCCTTCGGTCGGCACCGCCAGCGGACCCGAAGCGTTGCAAAACTTCCCGCTGCCCGCGAACACGTAAGCGAAGGCGTGCCGAGTCGTCTCCACCGGCAGCTTTTTCCTGCGTCCCGCCGGCACCGAAACGTCCAGATAAACCGGCTCCGCCGCGACGCCATCCACCGGACCCTTTTTGCCCCAGAAATCCCCGCACACCACGCGAACATGCGTCCCGTCGTCGTCGGTGATCTCGGGAATTTCCGCCGCCTTCACCTCCTGGTATCGCGGCTCGGTCATCTTCAGCGATGACGGCAGATTCCCCCACAACTGAAACCCGTGCATCCGCCCCGCATGGTCGCCCTTGGGCATCTCCTGATGGATGATCCCGCTGCCCGCCGTCATCCATTGCACGTCGCCCGGAGAAATCGCGCCGCGGTTGCCCAGGCTGTCGCCGTGCTCCACCGTCCCGGCCAGCACGTACGTAATGGTCTCGATGCCGCGATGCGGATGCCACGGGAACCCCGCCAGGTAATCCTCGGGAACGTCGTTGCGGAAGTCGTCGAGCAGCAGAAACGGGTCGAATTCGGAAGTGTTGCCGAACCCAAAAGCGCGGCGCAGATGCACGCCAGCCCCCTCGAGCGTCGGCTTGGATTTAATCAGTCTCTTGACAGGTCGGATAGACATACTCGCAGTCTATCAGCGTTCATCCGCGTTCATCGGCGGCCCAACCTTTTCCCACATAGCCTTCTTCAACTCATCGATCCCCTCGCCCGTCACGCTCGAAATCTTCAGGAACGGCAGCCCGCGCTTCTTCGCCACTTTTTGAAGCGCCTTAATCCGCTTCGGATCCTGCGCCGCGTCGAGCTTGGTCGCCACCACGATCATCGGCTTCTCCGCCATCGTTTCAGAAAAGCTCTTCAACTCCCCCATCACGATCTCGAAATCGCTCACCGGATCGCGCCCCGACCCCTCCGACACATCCACCAGGTGCACCAGCAGCCGCGTCCTCTCCACGTGTCTCAGGAATTGAATCCCCAGCCCGTGCCCCTCGTGCGCCCCTTCGATCAACCCCGGAATATCGGCCACTACGAAAGTCGCCGGCGTCGAAAGGTCGTCGCTCATGCTGACCACCCCGAGATTCGGCTCGAGCGTAGTGAACGGATAAGCCGCGATCTTCGGCCGCGCCGCCGAAATCCGCGAAATCAAAGTCGACTTCCCCGCGTTTGGAAATCCCACCAGTCCCACGTCGGCCAGCAGCTTCAGTTCGAGGCGCAGCCGCAGCTCTTCCCCCGGCTTGCCGTCCTCGTGCTCCGTCGGAGCCTGGTGCGTCGAAGTCGCAAACCGCGCGTTCCCTTTCCCGCCCTTCCCGCCGTGGGAATCGCCGTCCCGCCCCTTGCGATTGCTGCCTTCGCCATGGCGCCCGCGCTCGGCCTTATGTTCAGGATTAAAACGGAAATGAAGCAGCGTGTTGTGGTGCGGGCTGGCCACCAGGACCACATCGCCCCCGCGTCCGCCGTCGCCGCCGCTGGGCCCGCCGCGCGGGACATATTTCTCGCGCCGAAACGCCAGGCACCCATTCCCGCCGTCGCCGGCCTTCACCAGGATTTTTACTTCATCAATGAACATTGTGGCGCGAGCTTTAGCTTGCAGCGTCGGCTTCAGCCGGCGTCGGGATTTGCAAAAACCAATTTCGGCCGCAGATAAACAGTTTCATCGATCTGCGTTAATCGGCGGCCTAATTTTCTGGAGGCCTACTGCGCTACCGGAGCCTCAGCCACATAAGGATGAACATTCACGAACTTCCCCATGCGCCCGCGATCGCGGAATTCGATGACTCCCGTGATCTTCGCAAACAGCGTGTCGTCCTTGCCGCAGCCGACGTTCACCCCCGGCTTGATCTTGGTCCCGCGCTGCCGCACGATAATCGACCCGCCGGGAACCAGTTGGCCTCCGAACGCCTTCACGCCCAGCCGCTGCGCATTGGAATCGCGCCCGTTTTTAGAACTGCCTAATCCCTTTTTGTGTGCCATTTATACAATCTCGCTTACTTTGACGCGCGTGAAATTCTGCCGGTGCCCGATGGTGCGCTTGTACTGCTTCTTGCGCTTGAATTTGAACACGATGGTCTTCGCCCCGCGGCCATTGGCGACAATCGTGCCCTTCACCAGCGCGCTACCCACGTCGGAGCCGGCCTTCACCGTCTCGCCGTCAAACACCGCCAGCACCTTGTTGAACTCCACCTCCGCGCCGATCTCGCCCGTAATGGACTCAATCTCCAGCATTTCCCCCGGAGTGGCGCGATACTGCTTCCCGCCCGTTTCAATAACTGCGTACATACCAGTTCCCTCTTGTGGATTCTTCTGAAGAATCTCAGAACTTTTAGCTTACTACAGAACCCGCCCGCAACTCCACCCCGATCCGGCGCAGCCCTTCCCGCAAATATTCCTCCCGGCCGCCCAGCCAGATTCGCAGGTACCCCTCCAACCCCACATACGACCCCGGCACCACCAGCGTGCTCTGCCGCGCCCGCATCCGCTCGCACAACTCCGCCGACCCTAAATCTGAGTGATACTTCACCAGCGCAATCGCGCCCGCCTCCGGCTCCCTCCATTCCAGAAACCCGTCGAAACTCTGCACCCACTCCCGCGCAATCCGCAAATTCGCCGTCAGCAACTCCCTGGTCCGCGCGTAACACCGTTCGCGATTCATCACCGCGACCCGCGCAATCTCATCCGACATTTTGTTCGGACAAATGGTCACGTAATCGTGCTGCGTCCAGCACTCCGCGATCAGCTCCTTCGGACCCACCATCCAGCCGATCCGCACTCCCGGAATCCCGTACGCCTTCGAAAGCCCGCTGGTGACGATCACCCGCTCGCTCATCCCCCAAAAACTCTTCGTGCGAGCCCTCGAAATCTCCGCGCCCAGATAAACCTCATCGGCAATCAGATAAGCGCCCACCCGGTCGCACCGCTCGACAATCCGGGCCATCGCCGAGTCCGATAAAACCGCTCCCGTGGGATTATTAGGATTCGAAACATAAACCATCCGCGTCCCCGGCGCTACGGCCCTCTCGAATTCCTCCCAATCCGGCTCCCATCCCTGATCGAGCCGCAACCGAAACGTCCGCGTCTCGGCTCCCAGGCTCCGCGGCACGCCCCACAACTGCATGTAATTCGGAGTCTCCAGCGCAAACCCATCGCCCTCTCGCAGTTCGCTCAGCGCAGCCATGTAATTGGCCTCGGACGTCCCATTCGTCACCTGAAAATTGTCGACCGTCGTCCCCGGATAAATCGTCGAAAGCGCCTCGCGCAGCGCGAGCGTCCCGTTCGATTGCGAATACCCCAGCGGAACATCCAGAAATTTCTCCAGATCGAACCCCATCCCGACCAGTTCGCGAAGCGTCAGCGGCTGCACCCCGCTCTCGCTCATGTCATACTCGACCAGGTTCTCCCAAGTCGACTGCATCCGCTCCATCTGAAACACTTCAAGCTTCATAATTTTCCCCGCGCACTACTGGCTACTATCTTCCTCACCGTCTCCACGCTGACATTGCGCCCCGAGACCACCACCACAACAGGCCGCGTCGCCTGAATCCTACCGCTGAGGCAAGCCGCAATCGTCACCGCCGCCGTAGGCTCAATCAGATATTGATGATGCTCGATCATCCATCGCACGCCATCCAGAATCTCCGCCTCGCTCACCAGCGCCACCTGATCCACCAGCGGCTGAAGCACCCCAAATGTGCGCGCCCCAATGCCGCCCTCGACCCCTCCCGCCATCGTCTCGACCGCAGGCAGCCGGGTAATCGCATGCCCTGCATCGAGCGACATCTGCAGCGCCGGCGACAGCACGTGCTGGCATCCGATAATCTTCGCGTCCTTCAAGAAGTGTTTCGCCCAAACCGCAAATCCCGCCGACAACCCCCCACCCCCCACCGGCAGAACAAACTCGCGAGCCTCCGGCGCGTCCTCCAAAACCTCCTGCGCCACGGTTCCGCCATTTGCCGCCATCACCCTGTCGTCGTCAAACGGTGAAAGAAAATATTTCTTCTCCCGCGCCGCCATTTCCAAAGCCCAATCCTGCGTCTCGTCGTAGCCGTCGAATTCGGAAACGCGCACGTCCGCGCCCATCCTCACCATCGCCTCGAACTTCGACCGGTCCACCGACCGCGGCACACAAATCGTAGCCCCGCGCTTCACATAAGCGACCGCCTTCCCATGATTCCCAGCCGAACAGGTAATGACGTCTCCCGTCAACCTGGAAATCGCAAACAGCGCCCCCCGAATCTTGAACGACCCCGTCGCTTGCAGCGATTCCAGCTTCAACCAAACCGGCACCCCCAACAAATCCGCCAGCACCACCGAATATTCAACGGGAGTCCGCCGAATTTTTCCCCGCAGAAACTCCCCAGCCTCAGCGATGAGAGTAAACAACCTTCCCTCCGACAATCGTATACTCCACCTCCGTCTTCAAAATCTCCTCATCCGGAACCATCAAAATATCTCGCGACAAAACCGTAATATCCCCTAGCTTCCCCACCTGAAGCGTGCCCTTCAGCTTCTCCTCAAAAGCCCCATAAGCATTCTCGACGGTATAGGACCGCAATGCCTCCATCCGCGTCATTTTCTGGGCCGGATAAAACGTAGTCCCATCCTTCGCCCGCCGCGTGACGCTCGCGTAATAACACGCAATCGGACTCACATCCTCCACCGGCGCATCCGTCCCATTGCCCACATGCGCTCCGCTCTTGATCAGGCTCTGCCAAACATATGCGCCCTCTTCCGCGCGCTTCGGACCCAGTCGCGGCAACACCATCGGCGCATCGGAGGTGCAGTGAATCCCCTGCATGGCCGCAAAAACTCCCAGCTTCGCGAACCGTGGAATATCGGCCGGATCCAGATGCTGCGCGTGCTCAATCCTCCACCGCAAATCGCGTCTGCCCGCCAGCGCTTTTTCGTAAACATTCAACACTTCCCGATTCGCCCGATCCCCGATCGCATGCACGCACAGTTGATATCCCATATCGAGCGCCAGCTTCGCCGTCCGCTCAATCTCCTCCGGCGTTTCCGTCGCCATGCCGCTCGTCGACGGCAGATCCGAATAGGGCGCCAGCAGCCACGCCCCGCGCGACCCCAGCGCGCCGTCTATTTGTTTCTTAATGGCTCTAACGGTCAGGTGGTTGTCGCCATAACCGATCACCCGGATCTTCGCCGAGATCTGCGCGTTCGGCACGCGCAGCATCACCCACATCCGCAAAGGCAAAGTGCCCGCGTCGGCCCTCCGCTTCAACCGGTCGATCACGTCCACCGGCGACCCCGCGTCTTCAAACGTCGTGATTCCTTTGGAGATACACTCCTCCGCCGCCAGATCGATGGCCTTTTCCGCCTGCCCGTCGCGCTCTACTTTCACTAGCCCTTGCGCGCGCTCGTTCAGCAGCCCGATCGGACTCCCCGCCGCGTCTTTGGTGATGTCGCCGCCCGGCGGATTCGGGGTATCGCGCGTAATTCCCGCGCTCTTCAGCGCGGCATCATTCACGAAGGCTGCGTGCCCGCTCGCGTGCTCCAGAAAAACGGGGTTGTTCGGCGAAACCGCGTTTAATGAGGTGTTTACCGGGAATCCGTTTACGTTCGGCTGCGGCCTTGCGTCCCATTTTTCCTGGTGCCATCCGCGGCCGACAATCCATTCGCCCGGCTTGGCTTCTTTCGCCGCTGCCGCGACCATCGCGACGATCTGGCCCCAGTTCTTCGCATCTCGCAGATTCAACATCATTTTCGATTCGCCGACGCCCATGAAATGACCGTGGCCTTCGATGAATCCGGGGATGGCCAGACGGCCTTCTAAGTCGATCACCTTAGTCGTGGGAGCGATCTGCCGCTGAATCTGCGCGTTAGAGCCGACTGCCACGATTTTTCCGGCGGTAATCGCGATCGCTTCCACCTGCGGCGCGGACGGATCGAGGGTCACGATTTTGCCGTTGCGCAGCACTAAATCCGCGCATAAGATCAAGAAAGGAATCATAATTCGTCCAACGTCAAGCCGAGCCTGCGCAAGCCTTCTTCGAGCGGGTCCAGATCGCCGCCGATGCCGATCCGAAAATGGTCCGGCATGTCAAAGAACTTGCCCGGAACCACCGTCGTTTCATACTTTGTTCTCAACAGATCGCACATCTGATCCACGCTTCCGCGCTTCAACCGGGGGAACACCACGGTACCGAACGGAGGCTTGAAGACTTCGAGCTCTTCACGGCTATTGAGAAACTTCCAGAGGGCGGCGCGATTGGCATCCAATCTGGCCTTTACTTTCTCCAAGATACGAGGCAGTTCGCCGAGGGCTATGACGCTTGCCAGCTCGGCCATATGGGCGGGGATGTTGCCAAATACGTCGTTCAGGAGCCACATGCGCTCGCAGAGCTCGGGATCAGCGAGAATCCATCCGCAGCGGAGGCCGCTCAGGCCATAAACCTTTGTTAAACTTGAGGTTACAATGAACTGGTCACCCAGAAGAGCGGCCGAGCAGGGCTTTTGGTCAAAGGCGGCATCCAGGTACACTTCGTCGACCATGATCCGGACGCCGAGGCTTCCTAGTTCCTTCATAGTCTCTTCGCCGGTCAGGGCGCTGGTCGGATTATGCAGGTTGGAGACGCAAATCAACTTGGTTTGCGGTGTTAGCGCCTCCTTAATTGAGCATAAGTCGACAGAAAACGTGCTTTTGGAGCGCTTAAATCGCCTTATTTGCGCACCGATTTCGAGGGCGACGTCGACGATCAGCTCGTAGGTGGGGTGCTCGATCAGCACTTCGTCGCCCGGTTTGAGCACCGAGGCCATGGCGAGATAGTTCGCCATGGACGTTCCGGTCGCGGCGACGATGCGATCGGGAGAAACACCCAAATGTTTCGAGAGCGCGTTTTGCAAGGGCTCAAATCCGTAGTAGCTGGGGCCGCTGATTTCGAGATCTTCGATTTTTATGGGCAGGTCGCGCAGCTTCCAATGCGCAACTCCGCTGGTGGCCAGGTTGTATTTCGCGTGGGAACGGCGCTTGGCCCACGGCATGTACTGAGTGCTCAATTTTTTCTCCACATGAAATAGACTGGCACGCCGGTGAGCAGGATTGCGAGTCCGATGGCGCTGTTGGCGGGATATTTCGCGATGGTGCTGAGCACCACGGCGAAGCTCGCGGCGATGAAAAAGACGGTGGTGAAGGGATGGCCCGGCGCGCGGAAGCCCGGCGAGGCGGGCTCGCGGTGACGCAACACGAGCAGAGCGATGCCGGTCACGCCGAAGGAAATGAAATCGACGGAGATGACGTAGTTGAGAATCTGCTCGTAGCGGCCGGACAAGGCGATGATGGTCGCGATGACTCCCTGCATCGCGATGGCCACCACGGGCGCGTTGGTGCGTGGGTCCAGCCGGGCGACGCTGCGGAAAAATAATCCGTCCTGCGCCATGGCGAAGTAGACGCGCGGCGCGGTGAGCATACCTTGGCTGAGGAATCCGAAGGTGGAGATCGCGATTCCCAG
>JBEKOZ010000196.1:0-7823 GCA_049521275.1 Bryobacteraceae bacterium
GAAGCACCGCATGACCAGCGAGATTCACGCCAAGACCGGCACTCTGAGCCGGGCAATCGCGCTATCCGGCTACGCCGAGAGCAAGACCCGCGGCTGGCTGGCGTTTTCGATTATCGTGAACAGCTTCTCCGCGCCTCCGAGCGAGGTGCGCCAATGGATTGATAAAATAGCATTGGAACTCAGGGAGTGAAACATGCCCATTTTTGAATACCTGTGCGACGGATGCGGAACCAAGTTCGAGAAGCTGGTGCGGCGGTCAGAAGACGCGACGCTGTGCCCGTCCTGCGGCGACAGCCACGTGACGACGCAATACTCGACGTTCGCGGCAAGGGCGAATGGAGCGGCAAAAGAGCCGTCGATGGGATCGTGTCCATCGGGGATGTGCCAGAATCCCGGCTTCTGCGGGAGGAATTGAACCGCCGCGGGCATCGCGATTTTCTATCATACTTCCTTTACTTTCAGCTAAATAAGATGGTACTCTCGGATCTTAATGCGAACTGTCGACCTGATCCATCGCAAGAGGGACGGCGAAGAGCTGTCCGTCGAAGAAATTGCTTATTTAGTTGACGGTTATACCAGCGGAGCCATCCCTGACTACCAGATGTCGGCCTTTTTGATGGCGACATTTTTCTCCGGCATGACCGACCGGGAAGTGAGCGCGCTGACCGACCGCATGATCGGCTCGGGCGAACTTGTCGACCTGTCGTCGATTCCCGGCGTGAAGGTAGACAAGCATTCGACCGGCGGCGTAGGCGACAAAACCAGCCTGATTGCGGCGCCCCTGGCTGCCGCGGCGGGCGTGATCGTACCGATGGTATCGGGCCGCGCGCTGGGCCATACCGGCGGGACGCTGGACAAGCTGGAATCGATTCCCGGCTTCCGGACCAACCTCACGGTGGACGAATTTCGCGCGCAACTGGCGGAGCACGGACTGGCTTTTATCGGGCAGACGCCGCAGGTGGCTCCGGCGGACGGCAAACTGTATTCGCTGCGCGACGCCACCGCGACGGTCGAGTCGATTCCGCTGATCGCGTCGTCGATCATGTCCAAGAAAATGTCCGCGGGGCTGGACGCGCTGGTGCTGGACGTCAAGGTGGGCACGGGGGCGTTCATGAAGCGGCAGGTGGATGCGCGGCGCCTGGCGCAGATGATGGTGGGCATCGGACGGCGGCTCGATAAGCGCGTGCAGGCGCTGATTACCGATATGAACCAGCCGCTGGGCTATGCGATCGGCAATGCGCTCGAAGTGATGGAGGTTTCGCAGACGCTGCAAAACGTCGGGCCGACGGATCTGACGCGGCTTTCGCTCGAACTGGCCGCGCGCATGATTTTCCTGGGCAAGATCGAGCCGACGCTGGACGCGGCGCGGGAGCTGGCGACGAAGAAGCTGCTGGACGGCTCCGGCTACCGGAAATTGAAGGACGTGATCGCGGCGCAGGGCGGGAATCCGCAGGTGCTGGATCGCTTCGAGCTGCTGCCGAATGCGACCGGGGCGCGGGAAATTTCCTCGCCGCGCGCGGGTTACGTGACGGCCATCGATGCCGAGCTGATCGGCCAGGCGTCGTCGCTGATCGGCGCGGGCCGCGACCTTAAAGAAGATTCGATCGACCCGGCGGTGGGCGTGATCCTCGAAGTGAAGGTGGGCCAGAAGATCGACGCCAACGGCGTGCTCTGCCGGCTGTACTACACGAGCGAGGAGCGGGTGGAAGACGCGGCGCAGTTGGTGGAAGATGCGTTCCGCATTTCGGGGACGGCTCCTGATGAGCGCGAGTTGATTCTTGAGGTGGTGGGGTAGTCGAGCCGGTTTGTCGCCGCCGGGACGTCCTACTCAATCTGATAACCTTGCACGATGGAAAGATTCACGGGCCTGCTTGGCCTGGTTGTCATCGTCCTGGTTGCTTACCTTTTCTCGACGAATCGCGGGGCGATTAAGGCGCGGGTGCTTTACTGGGGGCTCGGGCTGCAGTTCGGGTTCGCGTTTCTAGTACTCAAGACCGATTTCGGATATCTTTTTAAGGCCGCGAGCAACGGCGTGAATCACATGCTGGACTACGCGGTCGAGGGCAGCAAGTTCGTCTTCGGTGACAAGCTGGGCGCGAAAAACGACCAGTTCGGCGTGATTTTCGCGTTTCAGGTGCTGCCCATCGTGATCTTCATCGCGTCTTTTTTCGCGATTCTTTATTACCTCGGCGTGATGCAGGTGTTCGTGCGCGCCATGGCGATCGTGATGCAGCGCGTGTTTGGCACCAGCGGCGCGGAATCGACCAACGTCGCGGCCAGCATCTTCATGGGCCAGACCGAGGCTCCGCTGACCATTCGTCCGTTCCTCGCGGGGCTGACGCAGAGCGAATTATTCACGGTCATGGCGAGCGGCATGGCTCACGTTTCAGGCGCGGTGATGGCGGCGTACGTGCTGATCGCGGGGGTCGAGATCAGGCACCTGCTGACCGCGGTAATCATGACCGCGCCGGCGACGCTGATGCTTTCGAAAATACTGGTTCCCGAAACGCAGGTGCCGGAAACGCTGGGCGGCATCAAGATCGAGGTGGAGAAGCCGGGCGTGAATATCATCGATGCGGCGTCGCGCGGAGCATCGGACGGATTGCAGCTCGCGTTGAATATCGGAGCCATGCTGATTGCGTTCGTCGGCCTGATCGCGATGGTGAACGGCATCCTCAAAGGGATTCACGGGATGAATCACATTGCGTGGATGCCCGCATCGCTGCAAGCGATTCTGGCGCGCCTGTTCGCGCCGGTCGCGTGGCTGCTGGGCGTGAAATACAAAGACTGCGCGGCCATCGGAAACCTGCTGGGCACGCGGCTGATCCTGAATGAATTCGTGGCCTTCATCGACCTGGGCGCGATCCGCGACAAGCTGGACCCGCGGTCGTTCGTGATCGCGACCTATGCATTGTGCGGCTTCGCGAACCTGAGCTCGGTGGCGATTCAGGTGGGCGGGATCGGGGCGCTGGCGCCGTCGCGCAAGTCGGACCTGGCAAGGCTGGGCATGAAGGCGGTGGCGTGCGGCACGATGGCGAACTTCATGTCAGCGTGCATCGCGGGGATGCTGCTGTGATTGGCGTGGTTCTGGGAAGCGGGCTCGGCGCGTTCGCCGAGTCGCTGGACGACGCGGTCGAGACGCCGTATGCGGCGATCCCGGGATGGCCTGTATCGACCGCCGTGGGCCATGCCGGAAAGCTGATTGAAGGGCGCGTCGGGGAAACGAAGGTGATCGTGCTTGCGGGACGCGCGCATCTTTATGAAGGGTATTCGGCGCAGCATGTAACTTTTGGCGTGCGGGAGCTGCATCGGCGGGGCGTGAGGAGCCTGGTGCTGACCAACGCCGCGGGCGGCATCAACGAAAAGTACCGGCCGGGCGACCTGGTGTTGATTTCCGATCACATCAATTTATTGGGAGTGAATCCGTTGACGGGTCCGAACGACGATGCGCTGGGTCCGCGGTTTCCGGATATGACGGAAGCCTATTCGCGCGATTATCGCGAGATTGCGAAGCACGCGGGCCACGAGTTGGGGATCGTGCTCGAGGAGGGCGTGTACGCGGCTACGCCGGGGCCGAGCTATGAGACTCCGGCGGAGATTCGGTACATGCGCGCGATCGGCGCCGACCTGGTGGGGATGTCGACGGTGCCGGAGACGATCGCGGCGAATCACCTGGGGATGAAGGTGCTGGCGATTTCGTGCGTGACCAACGCGGCGGCGGGGATTCTGCCACAGAAATTAGTGCACCAAGAGGTGCTGGAAACAGGCGCACGGGTGCGGGATACGCTGGTGAAATTGCTGCGGGCCGTGCTGCCGAAGCTGTAGCGGCCATGGGACCGCGGGAAATCGCGCCGGTTCTTTTCATGGAGCGGCATTCGAACACTATCATGGTCAAGTGTGATTCGGCCACGCGAAAGCGGCTGCGCTCGAAACGCGTAAGGGCGTCAAAGGACGGCGGAAAGACTTGCTAGACTCTTGGGCACCACCGAAAATGTCTTCACCACCTTCCCGCATGCGCTTGCTGCTGGCGCTGTTTTTCGCACTGACTGCCCTGGCCTACACGGGATTTTTTCTGTCGCTCTCCAATGCGCCCTTCATCGATGCTCCCAGTCATCTGGCCCGCGCGGTGATCATGAAATCGTTGTGGTTCGATCCTCACTCTCCGTTTCAGGACACGTTTTCGGCGAGCCGCTTGTTCATGCCCTACATGCTGCCGGACCTCGGGTTCATGCTGGTGTTGCGGATGGCGGGAGTGGAGCTGGGGTATCCCGTGTGGAGCGCGTTGACCGTGGTTGTTCTGGCGCTGGCGATCTGGTTTTACGCCCGGCAACTGCTGGCCACGTGGTGGGCGGTCGCCGCCGCCGTTTTTTGCTCCTGGTATTTGGCGACGAATTACATGCTCATCCTGGGGTTTTTCGCGACGGAATGGGGGCTTGCCGCTGCGTTTGTGGCGCTCGGCGCTCTGGAATCGTGGCGGCGAAACAAGGGGAAAGCTTCCGGCTGGATTGTGCTCTACCTGGGCGCTTGTCTGGCGGCCTACGGGGCGCATCCGGCGTGTTTCGCGATCCTGGCGGCGCTGGTGGGAGCGATTGGCTTTCTGCGGGCTCTGCGCAGGGAACAAAGCTGGGTGCGTTTGGGTTGGGAATTACTTCCGTTTGGAATCCTGGCGGCCTATCACGTTCTGGTGGTGCCGGCGCATCCGGAATTGGATATGCGTTCGATGGCGCGAAGTACGGCGTTCAACAAAGTGGGGCGCTACTTCGGCTCGATTTTTCTCCGCGGGAACTACTTCCTGGACCTGGCGATTCTGGTTTTATTCCTGGGGATCATCGGGGCCGCCCTGTGGGCTAGCAAGACGCGATTGGCCGACGCCCGAAAGCGTTGGGAACTCCTGACCGTTTGCGCATTGGCGACGGTCGGATACTTTCTGCTGCCGATTGGTTTTGGATCGGGATGGTATGTAGACGAGCGGATGCTTCCCTTCGTTTTTATTCCGCTGTTGATGTTGTCGCTGGGGGTGCTGGAAGATTCGGAGCCAAGCGGCAGGCAGATCGGATTCATCGTGATTGCCTGTGGCGTGCTCGCGGCAGTGAATCTCGCGTCTCTCGCGCTATTCCTGCCGGCGCAGAACCGTGAAGTTGGCGAGTATCGCGAGGCGCTCCGCGCGATTCCCACAGGCCGGACGATCCTTCCGGTGGACACGCGCCGCGCGGATGGACGCACGCGCCCACTGCTTCATGCCGGTTCCCTTTACGAGGTGGACCGCGCCGGCTACGCGCCCTATCTATTCAGCGCCAAGACCGGCGGGGGCCCTGCGGGATATTTTCAGGACCTTTCTTCGATCTACCGGCCGAGCTCGGACTGGTACGTCAACCACGGGACGGCGGATTGGGGAAAGATCGTCGAGACTTACGATTACGTCGTTATCACTAAGCCGTGGCGGCCTGAGCGAGTGGATCTGAGGGGGCTCGAATGGCAATATGAGAACGGGGTTGCGACGGTGTTTCGCGTCCGGAAATAGGCGCACTACGGCCTTACGAAAAGTCGTGCACGGCCGAGCGATCTTTCGATCGCCCGACCGCCAATGGATCGAGCTGCTTCTCGCGTGCGATCAACAACTCTCTGAAATCTCCTCGGTTTTACCCGGGATTTTATGAGGTCGACCCCAAGGTTCCTCTGTTTCCACAGAGGCTCAGGACCACCGTAGTACGACATTTGCCGGCCGGCAAAAAACTGTCAAAGAAGCCCCGGCGGGCGGCTCCTTCTGATTGGAGGGTACGCGAAGAAAAAACAGGAGGGTGGCGCAAAGCACGCTAAGCTTGCAAAGGGAAAGCGGAAAAAAGATTATGCAGCCACGTCACGGACTTTAATATCGATGATCGGGGAGGTCACGATCGGTCCGCGATAATTCGGGTGGCGGTATTCGAGGTGCATTCCGCGTCCCAGGTACGCCGACTTCAGCATGGAGCCGCCCCAGTTGCAGCCGCTGATTCGTACCAGCGTCGGTTCCGGGCAGAACTCCGGATGGCCGGAGATCAAAGCCAGGCCGTCGTTGCGAAGCGTGAGCGTATAGCCGCGATTCTGGGTGACCACTTCGAGCGTGCTCTCGTCGGGCAGGTCCTTCAAATAGACACCGCCTTCGATCTCGCTGCGGACGATGTTGCGGTTGACGCGATCGCTCAAATTTTGGTGCGGCGAAAACATCCTGGCTATATTCTACCTCTACAATAATAGAATCGACACATGGGAATTTTCTACGACCGCCCGGCCCTGGTGGAGGCTCGCACCGGGTGGCGCCGGGCTGGGAAAACGGTGGTTTTCACCAATGGGTGCTATGACATTCTGCATCCGGGGCACATCCGGCTGCTCGAAAAGGCCCGTTCGCTGGGCGATTTGCTGATTCTGGCGCTGAATACCGATGCGAGCGTGGCGCGGTTGAAAGGGCCGACGCGGCCTCTCATCGCGGAATCCGAGCGCTCGCGCATGGCCCTGATGCTCGAAGCCGTCGACGCGGTGACGCTGTTCGACGAGGACACGCCGCGCGAATTGATCGCCGAGGTGTTGCCGGACATCCTTATTAAGGGCGCGGACTGGGCGCATTTCATCGCCGGACGCGAGGAAGTGGAAGCGGCAGGCGGGAAGGTGATGGCGCTGGCGCTCGAGCCGGGGTTCTCGACGACGAACATTGTTGAAGAACTGCTGAAGCGGTAGATGACACATCCGGCGGTTCGCGATCTCTTTCATACGCTTAGCCGCGACCCGGCGTTTCAGGATCTGGCCGCGAAGCTGGTGCGGCGCGACGCGGGTCCGTTTTCTCTCGGCGGGTTGACGCCCACGGCGAAGGCGCTGTACCTGGTGCTGCTGTGGCAAGCGACGGAGCGGCCGATGCTGGTGGTTTCAGACAACAATCAGCATGCCGAGGCGCTGGCGGAACTAGTGGGGACATTTTTCGACCTGCTGATTTCGCGCGCGGATACCGGGCGGCCGCAGATGGTTCCGGCGCTGGACGTGCTGCCGGGGCAAAGTGTCGCTCCGCACAAGGAGATCGTCGAGCAGAGGGCGATCGGGCTGTGGCGCATGACCTCCGCGTCGGTTCCCTTGACCATCGTTCCGGCGCCTTCGCTGCTGCTGCGCACGCAGGCTCCGGATTATTACCGGCGGCTCACGCTGACGTTGACGGTGGGCGAGGAGGTGTCGCTCGACACGCTCGAAGATCATCTGCGCTCCATCGGGTATGAGCGGCGGGAGCCGGTGGAGATGGTAGGCGAATATTCGATTCGCGGCGGCATTCTCGACGTGTTTCCGGCCGAGAGCACGCGGCCGCTGCGCATCGAATTTTTCGGCGACGAGATCGAGTCCATCCGCAGGTTCGAGGTGGAGACGCAGCGCAGCGTGATGAAGATCAGCGAGGCCCAGGTGCTCCCCTTATCGGAACCGGTGCAGATGGAGCCGGAACACTCGCTGCTGGATCTCGCGCCGGGGGCGCTGGTGGTGATCGACGAGCCAGAGCAGGTCACGCTGGCGGCGGAGCGACTGTGGAAACGCCTGGATCAGCATCCGGATTCAGCGCAATATTTTTGGCACTGGGAGGAGTTGCGGCCGAAGTTGTGCGTGATGCTGCGCGAGCTGGATCTGGATGAGGCGGCTCATATTTCAAGCAGGCCGTCGATGGCGTTCCATGGATCGATGCAAGTGGCCGTGGCGGAAGCGAAAACGATGGTCGAACAGGGTTATCGCGTGGCGTTCTTCGCGCCTTCAAACGGGGAGCTCGAACGGCTGGCGGATATCCTGCGCGAGTATTCGGTGCCGTTCAGTCTGGGGCT
>JBEKOZ010000197.1:0-7816 GCA_049521275.1 Bryobacteraceae bacterium
GATGGTGTCGTCGAGATCCGGGCGCCCATGCAGGAAATTCTCGGCCCTGGCGGTGAGCAGGAAACGGCAAGCCTGAGCCGCCTTTGCCGCCGCGGCGACCCTCTCCACGGCAAGCTCGAAGTCGTAGATCGGGTCGTTCGGATCACCCGTGGCATCCTCAATCGAGCCTCCGGCCAAGCCGGTTTCGGCCGCAAGGCGAATGGTTTCGGCGCACGATTCCGGCGACCGGCCGAACCCGTCCTGAAGGTCGGCTGAAACCGGTAAATGGGTTGCCTCGACAATGGCCTGCGCATTCTCTAAAATCTCATCGCGAGTCAAGACCGACGTGGAGTCAAGACGTCCGGCGGAGAAAGCGTACCCGGCGCTGGTCGTTGCCAGGGCCTCGAAACCCAACGCCGTCAAAATTCTTGCTGTTCCCGCATTCCATGGATTCGGAATCACGAAGGCGCCCGGCCGCTGGTGGAGCTCCAGAAGCGCGTTATATTTCCCCTCGCGTGCCGGGGTTGCGCCACTCATTTCAGACACGGGAATAGCATAGCGTAAGTTTGTACCCCACGGAATCGAAAAAAGCGTCATTATGGAATCATGAGGGTGGAACAAATTCCGTTGCTGCTAGGTTTTTTTGGCGCGATGGCGCTGGCCCAATACCCGGGTCAGTATCCGCCAGGTCAATATCCGCCGGGCCAGTCGGGCAATTGCCCTCCGGGGCAGTACCCGCCGTGTAATTCGAGGCGTAACCCGAACAACACGCCGGTGGGGAAATCGTCGAAGAACAACAAGAACAGTAATGCCGGCGTGACGACCACCACCATCGGAATGGTGCGGCGCTCGGTCGCGAACCAGATCGTGGTGGAGCCTTCCGATCATCGCATCATCTGGTATCGCGTGAACTCCGCCACGAAGTTCATGAAGAACAATAAGGAGGTCGATGCGTCGAGCTTCGCTCCGGGCGATCATGTGACGCTCGATTCGGTTTCCGATGACGAGGACATGTACACGGCGGTCGAGATGCGGTTCGATAAAGAAGGGTCGCCCGAGGATCGCGCGCACGCGGTCGAGACCTGGGATTTGCCGAAGCTGGAAGGCGGGCCTGTAGGAAAAGGCGGGGCTTCGTCGCCCCAACGAGAGCCGGGTGACGACCGTCCGGTATTGAGGCGGGCGAATGCGGACGTCGACACCTCAGCAAAGGACACACCACCCGCGACAGCGTCAGCCGGAACGCCGGTGGCGTCGGCGAATACACCGGCGGAAGAGCCCGTGGACAATCGGCCGGCGACCACGATGAAGCTGCCCGATCCACCGAAAGATGCGGACGATCCGGGACCTCCTTCGTTGCGGCGCGGAGTTCCAGCGAAGCAGCAGATGGCCGATTTGCCTCCTCCGAGGTATGAGCCGTTGCCAGACGCTCCGGTGAAACAACCGGCCGGTGCGCCCGCGCAAGCTGCCAGGCCGGACACTCCTGTATATCAGGGCAAGCCGGTCGACTCCGTCATTGAAAAGGCTCGGGAAGCGGCGGTCACCTACCTGCAATCTCTTCCTAATTACTTCTGCCAGCAGATGACAGCACGGTATCAGAGCGACCATCCAAAAACGGGCTGGGACGCGCTCGACGTGGTGACGGCGGACGTGGCGTATGAGGACGGCCGGGAGAGCTACAAGAACATCAAGATAGGCAGTAAGTTGGTCAATAAGTCGATGGAGGACATCGGCGGGACCCGGTCGACAGGCGAGTTTTCCACTATTTTGTTGGACTTGCTGGATCCGGCAACCGACGCTAATTTCCGGAAGAGCGGCTCCGATACTCTCCAGGGCAGGGCGGCTTGGGTCTATAAGTACGAGGTTCCTCGGGAGCGGTCGCACTGGCGGATTGAAGCCCCATCGCAGCTCTACTATCCAGCCCATTTGGGATCGATCTGGATCGACAAGGAGACATCCCGGGTGCTGCGGATTGAACAGGGCAGCGGCGAAATGCCGAAGCTGTTCCCGTTCGACACAGTAGAAACCGTGACGGACTACGCGTTCATCTCGCTCGCGGCCGGGCAAAAGTACCTGCTGCCGGCCGATGCCGAGGTGCTCAGCTGCCTGCGGGGAACCAGCATGTGCTCACGGAATCGCCTGGAATTCCGGAATTACCGGAAGTTCGGAGCCGAGTCCAGCATCACGTTCGACGGTAAGCAATAGATGCAGCGACATTTGGAAGGCAACCTGCTGTAGGCGAAGTACGTCGGTAGATTGTTATACTGAACTATCAATCCTCTAGTTTACTTTCGATGCTGAAATACTGTGCTGTTTTTTCACTGTGTGCCGGGCTCGGCCTGGCAAACGATTATGTAACCAATCAGGCCGCCCGCGCGATTATCGGCCAGACCACGTTTACGAGTCAGGACTCGGGTACTTCCAACCTGCTGCTGGGTGGGGTGGGAGGTGTCGCCTACGCCAACGATATCCTGTTCGTAGCCGACTCCAACCGGGTGGGAGACCTGCCGGTGAACAATCGGGTGCTGTTCTTCAGCGGCATATCCCACATGATCCCGTCGCCCACCGCGGAGATCCCCGTCAATAGCGGCCGCTGTCCCGTCTGCGCGCAAGGGGCGAGCCTGGTGCTGGGGCAGGCTGATTTTACCAGTAACAATTTCACGACGTCGGCCCAGGGCATGCGCAGTCCGAACGGGATCGCTACCGATGGCCGGTACCTGGCGGTGGCCGATACGGGGAATAACCGGATTCTGTTGTGGAAGGAGATTCCCACCGAACAGGACCAGCCCGCCGATCTCGTGCTGGGCCAGCCGGATTTCGAAACTATCCAGGCGGTGGTGGTGAATCAGAGCAGCTTCCGCGCGCCGCAGGGCGTCTGGATTCAGAACGGCAAACTATTTGTCGCAGACACGCAGAACGACCGCATCATGATCTGGAACTCGATGCCGACCAAGAACAATCAACCGGCGGACCTGGTGCTGGGGGAGCCGAACTTCACCACGGTGCAGAACCAGAACATCATCGACAGCTCGCTGACCGCCGCGGCGAACACCATGCTGACTCCAACTTCGGTCACGAGCGACGGCACGCACCTGTTCGTCAGCGACCTGGGGTTCAACCGGGTGCTGATCTGGAACTCGATTCCGACCACGACGCAGCAGCCGGCCGATCTCGAAGTGGGCCAGATCAATTTTACGACTTCGTTTGCCAACGATAATACCGACCTCTGCCTTTCGGTGGGAACGGATGCGAACGGAAATCCGATTTATCCGGCTACCTGCGCCGCGACGCTGAGCTTTCCGCGATTCGTTCTTTCGGATGGAAAGCGCCTGTACATTGCCGACTCAGGCAACGACCGGGTGCTGATTTTCAATACGCTTCCGACGGTAAACGGCGCCGCCGCCGACGTAATTCTGGGGCAACCCGATCAATATAACGACGTCCTGGTGACAAGCGCGAACAGCCTGTTCAATCCGAATCAGTTCGAATCCGCGTCGAACGTCACGCCGTCGCCCACCGGTTTGGCCTGGGACGGGACGAACCTCTATGTGACCGACGCCTTGAACTACCGCGTTTTGATGTTTACGCCGCAGGCGGCCAACGTCTCTCCTAGCGGCGGTGTGGTGAATGCGGCCAGCCAGGCGATTTATGCGCAGGGCAGCATTACATTCTCGGGAACCATTACGACGGGCGACTTTTTGTTGATCATGGATAGCACCCCGTTTCAACTCAACAACACGTATTACCAATATCAGGTCCAAACCTCAGATACGCTCGAGACGCTCCCGGCTACCATCGCGAATCTGATCAATTCCTCGAATGGGGGCACCGGGGATGCCAACTTTCTGGCGGTCGCCCAGCCCAGTTTCGATTCGGTACAATTGCTGGCGCGGGCGCCCGGCACCGCCGGGAACACCATCTTTATCGGGGCAACCACCGGAACGACGATCACCACCACAAAGGTCACAACGAATGGCGCGACAGTCACCACGGAAACAACCTCCGGCACTTCGACGCTGGTGACCAAGACCAGCGCTTCGACGCTGACGGGAGGCGGCAACGCGGCGACGCTGGCTCCCGGTGCGATTCTATCGGTGGAGGGTACTAATCTTTCCGACAACACGATCACCACCGCCGCCGACAGCCCGGCCTATGTCGCCAACGATTCGCCGGCGCCGCTCGAACTGGGCGGCGTGGAGGTTTATATCGACGGCATCCGCGCGCCGCTCCTGATGGTTTCGCCGGGGCGCATAGATATCGAGGTGCCTTTTGAGCTGATCGATACCAACAGCAGCAGCCTGTACGTCCGGACGCTGCACAACGACGGCACGGTTACAGTAACCAGTGCTGTCCCGGTCAACATCGCGGAGGCGGCACCGGGAGTTTTCGGGCTGGCGGGTCCGGAGCCGAGGCAGGGGGTGGCGCAGCACTATTCGAGCTACGCAACCGGCATCGTTTCGGTGGATGGCATTCCCACCGCGAGCGACGTCTGTACGATTACGATTGAGGATTCGTCGTACAGCTACACTGTGACCGCCACCGACACGCTGAATACGATCCGCGACGCGCTAGTGTCGCTGATTAACTATAACGGGGATTCAAAAGTGGTGGCGGAGCCGTCGGGCTCGTTTACGCGCATCATTCTGCGAGCCAAGGTTCCGGGAAGCGCGGGAAACAACCTGGCCATCACCGCGAAGGCGGCAGGCCAGACCGTGACCAATGCGACAACGGGACAAACCACCACCTCGACTCCGACCGAGACCATCACCGCGGTGAACCAGACGCTGTGCTGCGCCAATGTCGCGGGTAGGGACGTAACCGTGGACAACCCGGCGGTTCCGGGCGAGTTGATCATCGTTTACGCCACCGGTGTCGGGCTGGTGGGCCCGCAGCCGGCGCTATCCTCGATTCAGGACGGCATCCCTTATAACGGTCCCGTGTTGAACGATCCGAGCATATCGTTGTCCTCGACGATCGGCGGCATCACGGGCAACGTGTTGTCAGCGGGCCTCCAGGAGGGTGCGATCGGCATCTATCAAGTAGTGCTGCAATTAGGATCTTCGCTGAAGACCAACCCGATTACGCAGCTCACCGTTGCGCAGAATATTTACACCAGTAACATCGTCACGATTCCGGTGTTCGCGCCGACGCAGAGCGGTACCACGACTTCATCAACCCGCCCGATCAAATGACGGCGGCGACAGCGTCCCCATGCTCACGCATGGCGGTTCCGTTGCTGCAGAGGACGGCAGCGGTGCGGCGCACGCTCAACATCGAACCGCCATGCGTCAGCATGCGGACCGGCGCCGAAGTCTCCGCTGTTGGAACGGCCGGGACATCCCGCTTAGTCCGAAATCGCCCATTCTCCAGGCTTGATCGCGCGCGTTCGCGGTAGCACACCGCGCCGTGCCAGGGCTCCCATTCCCGCCAGGATGCCCGCGAACACCACCAGTTTCACGACATCCGCTGCGCGCGACCGAGGCAACGTCTTCCACATCAGACCGAGCACCGGTTCGGCCGCGCAGACGGCCCACACGGCTCCATAGAAATAGCGCCGCTCGGTTCCTTCACCCCTGGTCGAGAATCCGACGCGCGGTAGTCTGCCCAGCGCTCCTAAAATCCAAACCAGGATGGCGAGTGGAAAGTATGCGTGTTCATAGATCTGGCGCAGGTGCCAGATACCCGTGACCACGGCGTATCCCAGCCCGGCCAGATTCAGGATCGCGAAGCTGAGCAGGTCGCCCCATGCCACGGTATAGCAAATGCGGCGGTAAAGAGGATTTGGCTTGTCCTCGGTGAAACGCAGAATGTAGGGCTTCGGCTCGACGCCCGGCAAACGGCCGCGGAGACCCGCAATCCCGGTGCCGGCGAGGACCGCGCCCAGCCAGAGGATCATACGCCGGTCGAAGCCCCGCTCGAACAGATCGAATATCAAGGGGCCGGGGGCAAGGAAAAATACGAAGATCCAGATGGGCCAGTGAGACACCCGGTAATGCACTTTGTTGCGCTCGCGAAAATGCCGGACCGGTACCGTTGATTCCGCCACTTGCCTTTTATATCACTACTTACCAGCTTCACTCATGTAAGCCGAAGTTTCAGCCGAAAAGAAGAGTGTTATCACGTGTCTTCGTATTTGCATCTGAGCGCCGTTGTGCGCCGGCGACTCCTGGCTAGTCTGGCAGCTGGATTTGCCGGATTTGCCGTGAACTGTTTCCCCCTGCTCCTCCCGGGCGGCGCCACGATGACCTTCGGGGAGCTGTTTTCGCTGTTGGTCGCACTGACGCTGGGGCCGGCCTTCGGAGTTCTCACCGCCGTCCTGGTGGAACTGCCTCGATCGCTTCAAGCCCCCGGGAGCGGAGCGCTCCTGGCTCACGTGCTCGAAGCCTTCGCCGTGGGGTTTCTGGTCCGGCGCCGCGTCCTGCCGCTCTACGCGTCGGCGATGTTCTGGCTTCTCGTCGGCACGCCGCTCGCCGTCGTCTATGGGCACACGCGGGCCGGAATTCCCTCCGAGGCGCTCTGGGCGTTCGCCGGCAAGAACGTTCTGAACGGGCTGCTGAACGTGACGCTGGCCGATTTGATCAGCGGATCATCCCGTCTGTGGGGCTGGCTCGGGGCGCCGCCCAAGCCCGCGCTTCCGCTGAGCCGGCATCTGGCACGCGGTTTCATCCTCGGGACCGTGGGGGCCTTTCTGGCGCTGAGTCTCGCCATGAACTTCGTGCAGGGAGGGCGCCTGGAGAACGAAGCCGGCGGCCACGAGCAGGAGGCAGTCGCGCGCGTGACCGGCGAACTCGATAACGATATCGACCGCAATCACGCCGGCCTCATCGCGCTCGCCAGGGTGCTCGATCCGGAGCAACTCGATGGACCGCAAAACGAAGCGAGGTTGGAGCAGTTTCATGTCCTCTATCCGGTCTTTCGAACCATCGCGTTTATCGACACGCAGGGAATCCTCAGGGCGGCTGATCCCAAGCATGGAACGGGCGGGAAGCTGGTGGTGGGACTGAGCCTCGCCGACCGCGACTACGTCAAGACAACAATAGCCACCGGGCGGCCATTCGTCTCCGACGTCTTCCTGGCGCGCGAGATGGGTGCCGATCCGATCGTCATGCTCACTGCGCCCTTGTACAACCAAAAGGGCGAAATGGTCCGAATCGTCGCGGGGTCGCTGCGCTGTTCCCGCTTCCAACAGCTCCTCGAAAGTCTTTCTTACATGAAGCAAAGGGAGCTGCTGATCCTCGACCAGCAAAGCCGCGTCATTTTCGCGTCGTCGGGCTCGCCGTTCAGACCCTTGGAGAACCTGGGCGATTCGCAGATGATCACCACAGCTCGCCACTCCGCGAAGAGAGCGTTCCGCACCGCACGAATCCTGAAAACTCCGGGGAAGCCGGATCAGGTTGAAGAAAGGCTGACCAGCCTGGCCCGCAGTAAAGCGGGATGGACCATTGTTATCTCGCAGCCTCTGAATGTGATCGTCGCGGAGTCGACCAACTACTACCTGGTCACCGCGATTTGGGTACTGATCGGTTTGCTCATGTCCACGATAGGCGCACGCCAGCTCAGCAAATCATTGACGCGTCCGATGGAGGGGCTCGCCGGGCGCATCGGCCAGGCGGTGATCGGCGGGGGCGCACTGGAGCCCGCCGAACTCCCCGTCAACACGCCTCTTGAAATCCGGCACCTGGTGCATGACGTCGACCAGATGGCGGTGCGCTTGTCCGAATCCTACCGGCAGTTGCAATCCGCGCTTTCCGACCGCGAGCGGTTGAATGGGGAGTTGGCGGGTGTGCTGGCCGACCTGGAGACGCGCGTGATCGTGCGCACCGCGGAACTGGCGGAGGCG
>JBEKOZ010000198.1:0-7814 GCA_049521275.1 Bryobacteraceae bacterium
ACCGCTTCCTGCGGTCGCGGCTCGGAAGACGGCGCCGCGGGCTCAAGAGGCAGTTGCCGCCAGAATTCTGCAAGAATTGCAGCGCAAACGGAAGACTCTGGCTTGTCAGGGGTTGGGACTTATGGGGTTGGAGTTTGGCATTAAACGGGCTTGGATATTCACCGATGGCTACATCGGTCACCACGCCGACACTCCCGCTCGCCTCGGGGTTGGAGTGGTTTGGCGAACTTGGAGTGTTTTGTGCCCGGGTCGCCAAATCGATGTTCACGCTGCCTTTTGAATGGTCTGAATTCCTGCGCCAGATGGACTCGGCGGGATCGAAATCGCTGCCGTTGGTAGCGCTGGCGGGCGCGGCGACGGGCGTGGTGATGTCGCTGCAATCGCGCGCCAGCCTGGTTCGATTCGGCGCCAAGTCGATGCTGCCGACGATGATCGTGTTTTCGGTCATCAAGGAAATGGGACCGATTATTACCGGCCTGGTGGCCAGCGGACGCATCGGCGCGGGCTTCGGCGCGGAGCTCGGTTCGATGAAGGTCACCGAGCAGATCGACGCCATGGAAGTCTCCGCGGTCAACCCTTACAAATATCTGGCGGCGACTCGCATTCTGGCATGCATCGTGGTTCTTCCTCTGCTCACGCTGGCCGCGGACGCGGCGGGGATTTTCATGGGCTGGATCGCCAACACGCTTGCCGAGCCCATCTCACTTCAGCTTTTCATCAATAGTGGAATGAACGGCGTCACCTTCAGCGATCTTCTTCCGCCTACGCTCAAGACCATGGTCTACGGGCTGATTATCGGCACCGTGTCCTGTTTTCAAGGGATGCGAACACGCGGAGGAACCGAGGGAGTGGGGCGATCCGTGACCAGCTCCGTGGTGCTGTCGTCGCTGTTCATTATTCTGGCGGACGTGGTGCTGGTGCGCCTGATTCTGGTGTTTTTTCCGACCTGAGGGAATATGGAACCGCAGCCGGTGGTGGTCAAAGGATTACAAAAATCGTTCGGTCAGCAGCAGGTGCTGAAAGGGGTGGATCTCGCCGTCGACAAGGGCGAAATCCTCGCCATTCTGGGCAAGAGCGGCACGGGAAAAAGCGTCCTGCTGCGGCTGCTGATCGGCCTCGAAAAAGCCGATGCGGGTTCCATCTGCATTCGCGGGCAGGAGACTACCAATCTTGAAATGGATGCACTGAACGAAATGCGCATGAAGGTCGGGTTCCTGTTTCAGGAAGGCGCGCTGTACGATTCGCTGACCATCGCCGAGAATGTCGCGTTCCCGCTGCGGAGGCATACCAAATTATCCGATGCCGAAAGGAATGAAAAAGTGCGCGCGCTGCTGCTGAGCGTGGGGTTGGACAAGGACCTGGAAAAAATGCCCTCCGACATTTCCGGAGGGATGCGGAAGCGCGTGGGATTGGCGCGCGCTCTGGCTCTCGATCCGGAAATTTTGCTTTTCGACGAGCCGACCGCGGGACTGGACCCGATTACCGCCGCCGACATCGGCAGGCTGATTCAACAACTGCGCAAAGAGCGCGGCGTGACGTCGATCGTGGTGACGCACGATATGCACGCGGCGCATCATTTTTCAGACCGCATCGTGATGTTGAAGGAAGGAAATATTTTGATCTCCGGAACGTTCGAAGATCTGGAAAAGAGTAAGGATCCGTTCGTCGCGGAATTTCTGAGCGACGCCGCTTAAGGGCAACCATGTCACAGAATTTGAGGCTCGGATTATTTATCGTGATCACGCTGGCGGTCCTCTCGACCGGGGTGTTTCTGATCGGCAGCAGGGAGTCGATGTTCCACTCCAACTACAAAGTGAGAGCCGACTTCGCCAACGTGGCGGGGCTGAACGAGGGCGCCGACGTGCGCGTGGGCGGCATCCGCAAAGGGTCGGTAAAGAGCATTCAGTTGCCGAAGCAGCCGGACGGAAAAGTTGTGGTCCTGATGGAGCTGGAGAAGGAGACGCAGAGCATCGTGAAGATGGATTCCACGGCGTCGATCAAGTCGGAAGGGATGCTCGGCGATAAGTACGTGGAAATTTCGTTCGGCTCGGTGGAAGCGGCGAAACTGCGCGGCGGGGAGACGATCGGGTCCGATCCGCCGCTCGATATTTCGGATCTGTTCGGCAAGGCGGACAAGATCATGGACACGACGCAGGCCGCGATGGTGAATATCCAGAACGCGACCGCCAGCATCAGCGATATTTCGCTGAAGATCAATCATGGCCAGGGCACGGTGGGCGCGCTGATCAACGACAAAACGATCTATACGCAGGCCGCGGCGGCGGTCACTTCCATGCATGAGGACGCGGATGCGCTAAAGACGAACTTCCTGCTGCGGGGATTCTTCAATAAGCGCGGCTATGTGGACTCGGACCAACTGAAGAAGCACGAGATCGCCAAGCTGCCGGCCGGGGCGTCCGAGAAAACGTTCACTTACGATAGCAAGGAAGTTTTCGACAAACCGGGCGCCGCCAAGCTGAAAAACAAGAAGACGCTGAACGATGCCGGACAATTTCTGCAAGCCAATAAATTCGGCGAGGTGGTGATTACCGCGGCCGCCAGCATGAAGGGCGATTCCGACAAAGATCGGGTGACCACGCAGGCGCAGGCGATGGTGGTGCGCAATTACCTGGTGCAGAATTTCCGGCTGGACGACACGCGCATCAAGACAATGGGGCTGGGAAAAACGGACGACGCGGGGGAGAACGGCAAGATCGAGATCGTGATCTATCCGGCGGAGGCGAGCGCGGCCGCAGTGCCGCCGCCGGTTCAAAAATAACCCGAGAATTTTCGCAGGTTCATTGCACTCTATAAGATGCCAGGCGTCGGAGCGGCAAAAACTGCATGGAATCCGGCACCTTCTGCCGATGCTCCGGCGGGTCATCTGAAGCAAACAAGGGACATTTGCGATGGTCCTCGACCTGCAATCGAAAATATGCCGGACCTTTAGCAAGGAGATACGAAATGCTGGGATGGATGATCGTGTTCGCAACTTTTGCAGTCTCGGGAGCCGTTCTTTCGCTCAGTGGAAACCCGGCGGCTTCGGTAAGAATTGCAGGGCTTCTCTTCTCTTCGCTATTCTTTCTCGGCCTGTTGACCTACGCCGTTCGTGGCCGGACTCGCTGAGGCGTCGGCTAGCGGCGCATGACAGCAAAAACCGTCCATACGATTCTGGGATTTTACTCTTCCGGCGAAGGCGATCCCAAACAGGCTTACGAGGCGGCTCGTAGCGCGGGGGCGCAGTCGGTTCACCTGTTGGAATCGGAAAGCGGGGCCGCGGATCTAAAACATTCGCAGTATGCGCAGCTGCGGATCGACGGCGAGTCTCTGATTGCGGCCACGGCGTCGACGCACGACGTGGAGCGCGTCATCAAGGCGCTCGAGAGCAGCGGTTCTCCGGCGATTTTCATTCTGCACGAGGATCTGGCGCAAGCGGCGGAGCCGCCCGTTCATAGCGTGGGGTCGATTTTCGCGCGGCTGCATGAGAACGAAATCGTGCTCGACGAGGCGCGTCGCGATTTAGCCGCCGCAGCGCGGATGGGGCGCGCGCTGACGGCGTCGGCGGAATGGATTCTCGATAACTCCTACCTGGTGCGGACCCAGATTTCGGAGATTCGCCGCCATCTGCCGCGCAATTTTCCCAAATCTCCTTCGGGGAACGGGTACGCCCCGGTGCTGGATCTGGCGCGATCGCTGGTGAAGGATACGGACCGGAGTCTGAGCGAGGCGAACATTACCAGTCACCTGGAGGAGTTCCAGAAGACGTCGCCGCTGACGACGGCCGCGCTATGGTTTTTCCCGCTGTTCCTGCGCATGGCGCTGGTGGAGGAACTGGCGGCGCTGGCTTCGGCGGTGAACCGGGCGCAGCAACTGAGGGAAGCCGCGTACCTGTGGGCCAACCGGCTGGCGTCGGGGGCGCGCGTCGGGCCGGCGGAAGTCGACCGGCTGATGAAGCTGCTCGAGAATGAGCCGATCGCGACGCAGCCGTACTTCATCACCGCGCTGGCCGAGCAGTTACAGGATGAGGAGGGCGCGCTCGCGCCGATGCGGGCGTGGATTCAGGAGCATTTTAAGACTCCTCTGACCGAGCTGGTGCGCGGCGAGCACACGCAGGAGGCGGCGCAGCGCGTTTCCGTGGCCAACGCGTTCGGCAGTCTGCGGATGCTCTCGCGGATCGATTTCACGGAGATCTTCGAGACCGTCAGCCTGGTGGAAAAGGAGCTCGACGCCGATCCCGCGGGAATCTATCCGCGGAGCGACTTCGCGACCCGCGACGAGTGCCGGCGCGTGGTGGAACGCATTTCGCGGAACAGCAGCCTGAGCGAAGTCGACGTCGCGCGCCGGGCCGTCGGCCTCGCCGAGAGGGCTACGGACCCGCGTGCGAGGCACGTCGCGTACTTCCTGCTGACCGATGCCGTTGCCGAGCTCGAAGCGGACACCAAATCCAGGGTTCCGATCCGCATCCGCCTGATCCGGTCCATTCGGAGGAACGCGACGGGTGTGTACACCGGCAGCGTGACGTGCTTAACCGCGGCTTTCCTGACGCTCGCCCTGGCGCTTGGCTGGGAGGGCGGCGTGCATCAGCGGACCACGCTCGCCATTCTGGCGCTGCTGGCGCTGTTCCCGCTGAGCGAACTGGCACAGCAGATTGTCAACGTCCTGGTGATCGCGCTGCTTCCGCCGGATACGCTGCCGAAGCTGGATTTTCTCAAATCCGGCATTCCGCCGGAGGATGCGACGCTGGTGGTGGTTCCGATGATGCTGACCGGCGCCGGAGTGGTGCGGCGCGAAATCGAAAAACTGGAGGTACGCTACCTCGCCAATCGCGAACCGAATCTCTTTTTTGCGCTGTTCTCCGACTTCCTCGACGCCCCGCATGAAACAGCCCCCGAGGATCGCGCCCTGGTGGACGCCGCGCGGGAGGGCATCAACGCGTTGAATACCCGCTATCCGGGCGGGCGTTTCTTAATGTTTCACCGGCCCCGGACGTGGTCTGAGACCGAAATGCGCTGGATCGGCCGCGAGAGAAAGCGCGGCAAAATCGAAGATCTGAACACATTTCTAACGGGTGAGGGCGCGAAGGAGATTCTGATCGCGGGCAAACTTCCGCTGCCGGTGCGCTACGCGATCACGCTCGACGCGGATACACAACTGCCTCCGGGAACCGCCCGCAGAATGATCGAGACCATCGCGCATCCACTGAATCAGATTGATTTAAGACAGGTGGAGGGCGATCCGGTCACGCACACACGCCGCCGCGGGTTCAGCGTTATCCAACCGCGCGTGAGCATTTCCCTGCCGAGCGCCACGGCCACTCGATTCACGCGGATCTTCGCCGATACTTCAGGCACCGATCCTTATTGCAAATCCGTTTCCGATGCGCAGCAGGATCTGTTCGGCGAAGGCATTTTTCACGGCAAGGCGATCTACGACGTGCGCGCGTTCCATGAAACGGCGGGCGGCCGTTTTCCCGCCGAGACACTCCTGAGCCACGACCTGATTGAAGGGTCCTTCGCCGGCGTTGCGCTGGCCAGTGATATCGAGCTGTTTGAAAATCTGCCGCTCGACTACGTGAGTTATTGCAAGCGGATGCATCGCTGGATTCGCGGCGACTGGCAGATTACGCCCTGGATTTTCTCGAACGTGCCCACGGCGAGCGGCGGCAAAGCGCCGAATTCGCTGTCGGCGATCAGCCGGTTCCGCATTTTGGATAATCTGCGGCGGAGCCTGGTTCCGATCGCCTCGCTGGTGCTGCTGCTGTTCGGCTGGCTCGCTTCGCCGGCGCCCGGTGTCTGGAGCCTGGTGATCGGGGCGGCCATCGCCATTCTTGCGCTGGCGCCTCTGCTCGACCGGCTGGCGCGTCACGTTCAGGGCGAAGTGGAAGGATGGAGAGGAGCGGCCGACGAGCTGGTCCGTTCACTGGTGATGATCGCCTTCCTGCCGCACCAAGCTTGGGTATCGGTAGACGCCATCGCGCGCGTCACCTACCGCAGACTGGTGAGCCGGCGCCATCTGCTCGAATGGCAGACGGCGGAGGCGACGGGCGCGGACGTTCATCGCCACCTGAGCACCACGATGCAGCAGATGCTCGGCGTGACTGGACTATCGCTGCTGCTGATGATCGTACTCTACGGCCGGGGCGCGCTGGCTCCGACGTTCGGGTTCCTGGCGTTGTGGGCCTCTTCGCCCCTGCTGATGCGCTGGCTGAACAGCTCCGCTCCGCTGTTTCGACGGGATAAGCTCGACATTCGCTTCCTGCGCCGCGCCGCGCGCCGGACCTGGCGGTATTTCGACGACCTGGTGAACCAGGAATCCAACTGGCTGCCGCCCGACAATTCGCAGCTGGTGCTGAGAGTCGAGGTGGCGCAGCGCACGTCGCCCACCAACATCGGGCTGTGGCTCGCCTCCGCGCTGGCCGCTACAGACCTGGGGTATCTCACAGCCGACGAATTTCTGGACCGCTGTTCGAAGACGATGGAGACACTCCGTTCGCTCGAGCATTACGAGGGGCATCTGCTCAACTGGTATGACACGGGGTCGCGGCAGCCGCTGGCGCCGCGTTATGTTTCCACTGTCGACAGCGGGAATTTTCTAGCCAGCCTGTGGGTTCTCGGGCGCGGGTGCGAGGAACTGCTGGCGGCGCCGATTCTCGACCGGCGTTGCCCGAAAGGGATCGCCGACACGCTGGCGATTTTACGCGAGGTGTGGGGCCACGACCCGTCGATGCAGATGCCTCTGCGGGCCCTGCGCCGCATTCTGCGCGGCAGAGTGGACGGTTATCAGGTGATCGGCCAGCTGCGCATGATTCTGATGCCGGTGCAGCAACTGACCGAAGCGCGCCGCTGGCAGGAAGAGCGCGAGGAACGCTCGTACTGGGTCACGCGCCTGGCGCACGACGTCGGCCAATGGATCGAAGTGGTGGAACGCTATCTGCGCTGGATGGAGACGCTGTGCAGGCCGCCCGATGCGTTCCTGAGCGCGCTGAATCCGGACCTCCCGAGGCTGCGCCGCCGCGCAGCGCATGCCGCTCCGTCCATGATCGCGCTGGCGGAAGGAAAATCGGCGCCCATGGATGCGATTCTGGCATGGCGCGGCACACCGGAACTGCGGCCGGATGTCGCGGCGTGGCTCGAACAGCTGGCGTCCGATTATAGCCATGCCAAGGCCAACGCGATCGAGACGGTCAAGAAGATGCGCGCGCTGTGCGCGTCGGCCAAGGAACTTTCGGCCGCGACCAACATGGGTCTGCTGTATGACCCCAGCCGGCGCCTGTTCGGGGTCGGCTATGCCGTGGGCGGGCCGCTCGAATTCCACAGCCATTACGATCTGCTGGCCAGCGAATGCCGTCTGGCGAGCCTGGTGGCGATCGCCAAGGGCGACGTGCCGATCGAACACTGGAACGCGATGGCGCGGCCGCTGGCAGCCTCCCCCAATGGACGGACGCTGCTGTCCTGGAGCGGCACCATGTTCGAATATCTGATGCCGCTGCTATTTACGCACAGCTTCGCCAATTCGCTGCTGGATCATGCGAGCCGGGACGCGGTGGATCGCCAGATCGCCTACGGGCATGAGAAAGGCGTGCCGTGGGGCATTTCCGAATCGGCGTATAGCGCGCTGGACGCGAATCAGATTTATCAATATAAAGCGTTCGGCGTGCCGGGCCTGGCGCTGAAGCCGGGGCTTCTGGACGATCTGGTGGTCTCGCCGTATTCGACGATGCTGGCGCTGCTGGTGGACCCGGTAGCGGCGATCGATAACCTGCGGCGGCTCGAGAATTTCGATCTGCACGGTCCGATGGGCTATTACGAATCCAT
>JBEKOZ010000199.1:0-7805 GCA_049521275.1 Bryobacteraceae bacterium
TGAAGCAGGCGGACGTGGCCAACGATATGCTGATGTCGCTCAGTTCCAGCGGCCAGGTGTCGCCCAACTGGTGGGTGAATCCGGCGAACAACGTGGATTATCTGGTCGCGGTCCAGACTCCTTCTTATAAAGTGGATTCCGAGGAAGCTTTGATGAACACGCCGGTGCATACCGGCAATGGAACCTCGCAGCTGCTCGGCAACCTGGCGAAGATGGAGCGCGGACACACCGCGTCCGTGGTGAATCACTACAACGTGCAGCCGGTCTACGATGTGTACGCCAACGTGCAGGACCGCGACCTGGGGAGTTTTTCAAAAGACGTCGCCAAGGTGGTCGACAGCATGAAATCGAAACTGCCCCCTGGCAGCTTTTTCGAAACGCGCGGCCAAGTGGCCACCATGCAGGCGTCTTTCACGGGCATGGCCTACGGGCTGGTCTTCGCCATTCTGCTGGTTTATTTCCTGATGGTGGTGAATTTCCAATCCTGGAAAGATCCTTTTATTATCCTGATGGCGCTGCCGGGCGCGCTGGCGGGAATCCTGCTGATGCTATTCTTCACCAGGACCACGGTCAGTGTTCCGGCGCTGATGGGCGCTATCATGAGCATTGGTGTAGGCACGGCGAACAGCATTTTGCTGGTCACCTTCGCCAACGATCTGCGGCGCGACGGCCTCGACGCCATAACCGCCGCATATGAAGCCGGGCGCACGCGCCTGCGTCCCGTGGTGATGACCGCAGTGGCGATGCTGGCGGGCATGGTTCCGATGGCGATGGGACTGGGTGAGGGCGGCGAACAGAACGCGCCTCTGGGCCGCGCGGTGATTGGCGGGTTAATGATGGCGACGGTGGCGACCCTGTTCGTCGTTCCGGTGGTCTATAGTTTAATGCGGAAAACTCCGCCGAAGCGGTTCGAGCATCTGGAAGAAGTAGAAGTCACGGAGTAATGGAAACCGAACAACAAATCGATCGCGAATTGCGTCGCGGAACGGCGCGGCTGCCGCACAAGAAGTCGCACGCGAAGTTCATCGTGTCGCTCGCTGTGGTGGGAGTCCTGCTGGCGGCGGGCGTCATGTACGGCGTGTTCAAGCGGCAGACGCACGATCAGGCATTGGCCGCGACCGCAGACGATGAATCGAGCCGCGCGCCGGTCGTGAATGTGGGCCACGTGCGCCAATCGGGCGCGAAATCGACCATCGAACTGCCCGGCGATCTGGTGGCGCGCGTCGAGACTCCTCTTTTCGCGCGCGTCGACGGATACTTGAAGCTGCGTCCTGTCGACATCGGCGATCACGTGAAAAAGGGAGACCTGCTGATCGAGATCGAGACGCCGGATCTCGATGCCCAGATCGCGCAGGGGGAAGCGACGCTGGCGCAATCGAAAGCCACCCTCGCTCAGCTGAAGGCCGCGATGGCGGTAGCGAAAAGCAACGCCAAACTAGCGGCGACCACGGCCGAACGTTACCGTATTCTGCTGAAGCAGGAGAGCGTCGCCCAGCAGGATTACGACAACTACGCCGCCGCCGCTGAAGTGGCCGAGGCCAATATCAACCAGGCGCAGGAAAATATCCACGCCGAGGAAGCCACCATCACCGCCAACGCGGCGAGCGTCCAGCGGATGAAGGAACTGAAAATCTACGCGAAGCTGATCGCGCCCTACGACGGAGTGATCACCTTTCGCAGCGCGCAGTCCGACCCAGGCACGTTGATCACTTCCGGCAACACCACCGCGTCGCGCGAATTGATCCGCGTTTCGGAGATTTCCACGATTCGAATTTTCGTCAACGTGCCGCAGTCCTATTCGACGCTGATCCACGCCGGGCAGACGGCCGATCTGACGGTCGACGAATTTCCCGGCCGCACCTTTTCGGCGACCGTGCGCGGCACGACCAACTCCGTGGACCCGGCGTCGCGCTCGCTGCTGGCAGTGTTGCTGGTAGACAATCGCAAAGGCGAATTGCTGCCCGGAATGTACGCCAAGGTCCGGTTCGCGCTGCCGAAAATGGTGAGCGTGACCATGCTTCCGGCAGACGCGCTGGTGTTGAAAACCGATGGTCCACATGCCGCCGTGGTGGGCGCCGACCGTAGGGTCCACTTCCACAAACTGGTGCTGGGCCGCGATTTCGGCGCCGAACTGGAAGTCAATTCCGGTCTCAACGAAGGCGATGCGGTGATCCTGAATCCCACCGACGCGATTCGCGAAGGCGTGGTGGTGGAGACGAAAGATCGCGCGAAGTAGCGGCCGTTCTGTCCGCATGCTTACGCATGGCGGTTCCGTGGCGTACACGTTGGCGCGCCGAAGACCCGCAGCCGGTCGGCGCCCTGAACCGCCATGCGTCAGCATGCGGACGACTTTCAGTCAACCCACAGCGCCGGCAGCGTCGCCCGCGCTACGCGCCCGCAATCGAACCCCGCCACATCGAACGTCTGCGCATAAAGCGCCAGCAGGAGCAGTGTATTCATGCCCGCCGGCTGGATTCGCGAACCACCAGCCGCAGCGGAATGAAAACGCGCTTCACGGCCGCCGGCGTTTTCGTCTCCATGCATGCGCACAGCAGCTCCGCCGCCGCCTCGCCGACGCTCGCACTGCTCTGATCGATGGTCGAAAGCGGAACCCGCAGCAGGTCCGAATAATGCACGTTCCCCGCGCCGATCACCGCGACGTCCTCGGGCACGCGCAGCCCCGCTTCGAGGATCGCCTTCACCGCCCCGCCCGCCACCGGATCGTTGTAGCAGAACACGCCGTCGGGCCTCGGCGACGCCTTCAGCAACTGGCGCATCGCCTCGTAACCGGTATTCTCGAAATAATTTCCGCTCACGATGTAGTCCGCCCGGATCTCCATGCCGCGCGTGCTCAGCGCGTGCCGGTAGCCGCGCAATCGCGACGTCCCCGTGGCGTTCTGCGGACCGCGAATATGCGCGATCCTCTTCGAACCCCGGTCGATCAGATGCGTCGTGGCCATCGCGCCCAGCGCCTCGCCATCAGTACCCACGAAGTTCGCTTCCACGCGCTGGATCAGGCGGTCGATCAGCACGTACGGCACTTTTCGGTGCCGCAAGGTTTCGAACAGCTCCACCTCCCCGCTGCGCTGCGCCGACGCGATGATCAGGCCGTCCACCTTGCGCGTCAGCAGAATCTCCACGTGGGTGCGCTCCACCGCGCCATTCTCTTCGGTGTTCAGAATCACCGCGTGATACCCCAGCGGCGACAGCTTCCGCGCCACGCCATTGGCCACTTCGGCGAAGAACGGGTGCATCAGGTCCGGCAGAATCAGGCCCACCAGGTAAGTGCGCCGCGTCACCATGCTGCGCGCGATCCAGTCCGGCTGATAGTTCAGCTCGCGCATGCGTTTCAGCACGCGCTCCCTGGTCCCCACGCTGATATCGCTGTGATTTCTGAGCGCCTTCGACACGGTCATCAGGGAGACGCCCAGGTCGAGCGCAATATCTTTCATCCGTACCGGCATCGGCAATGGACTCCTGGCTCTAGGCAGTATAATCGATCCATTCCTGTGACGAAAATCATCGCCGTCGCGTTGCGATAATGAGCACATGTCCTCGTCCAATCTTCCCGGCCTCCAGACCCTCAGCATCCACGCCGGCCGCACCGTAGACCCCTCCACCGGAGCCGTCACCCCGCCGCTCCACACCTCGACCACCTTCGAACGCGACCCCAACGGCGACTTCTCCCGCGCCTACGCCTACATCCGCGCCTCGACGCCCAATCGCGATTCGCTCGAAGCCTGCATCACCGCGCTCGAAGGCGGCGACGCGACTGTTTCGTTCAGCTCCGGCATGGCCGCGTCGCTCGCAGTCTTCCAATCGCTCGCGCCCAAAGACCACGTCCTGCTGCATCGCGACGTGTATTACGGCGTTCGCGAATTGATGGAAGGATTTTTCGCGAAATGGGGCCTGACGCATACGTTGGTCGACATGCGCGACATCGCCGCGGTTCAAAAAGCGTGCCGGCCGGAGACCAAACTATTTTGGGTGGAGACGCCCACCAACCCTTTGATCGAGGTCGTCGACATCCGCGCCGTCGCCGCCGTTTCGAAGGCCGCCGGAGCCGTGCTGGTCTCGGAAAACACTTTCGCCACGCCCGTGCTTCAGCGTCCTTTCGAACTGGGCGCGAATATCGTCGTTCATTCCTTAACCAAGTATCTCGGCGGCCATAGCGACGCCATGGGCGGTTCCGTCACGCTCAAAAATCAGCCGGAGCGCGTCGCGCAGATTCGCGATTTTCAGCATACCGGCGGCGCGATCCTCTCGCCCTTCGATTGCTGGCTGATCCTGCGGGGCATCCAGACGCTGGTGCCGCGCGTGCGTCTTCATTGCGAAAATGCGGCCCGCGTCGCCGCCTTTCTTTCGACGCACAAGAACGTCGCGAAAGTCCGTTATCCCGGTCTCCCCGATGATCCCGGCCACCACATCGCCGCCGCCCAGATGAAGGATTTCGGCGGCATGCTCTCTTTCGAAGTTCGCGGCGGACGCGAAGAGGCTTTCGCCGTCGCCGCCGCTTTAAAGATCATCCTGCGCGCCACCAGCCTCGGCGGAACGCACTCCCTGATCGAACACCGCGCGTCGATTGAAGGTAAGACCACGCGCGCCCCCGAATCCCTGCTCCGCCTCTCCGTCGGCCTCGAGGACGCGGACGACCTGATTCAGGATCTCGACCAGGCTCTCGCGGCCAAATAATATCCGACCCCCGCCAACCCGGATTCGTTTGCCTTCTAGCGCACGCGCGCGTTAGATTAAATGGACGTTGTTTTGAAATTCGCGACGGAGGTCAACCCAGGAGACTTATGCGATCTGTGCTCATTTTGATCGGCCTTTCCCTTACCGCTTCAGCCGGGCCAATACTCTGGACGCTTGAAGGGGTAACTTTCGCGGGCGGAGGCACAGCCAGTGGATCTTTCGACTTCGACGCCGACACCGGCCTATACAGCAACGTCGACATCACGACGACAACCGGCGGTGGTGTGACGGGAGCTACCTATTTATTTACTTGCGGGCAAGATGTTCCGACTTGTACCGGCGTAGCCCCGAACTCGACGGAAGCGCTTTTCCTCACCTCTAACGCGGTCAGCCAGTCCGGGTTGCAGGCTATAGCGTTCTTTTTCACTGGAGTCGGTGGCAGCCCTCCTCAAGGACTTACTGACCTTGGAGGGGTGATCGATATCAGCAATTCCAGCTTGAGCGTCGGGGCCGTTCAGGAGGCATCGTGTTTTGACGCGGCATGCTCCCAGCCTACAGCTCCGTCTCGCGTCGACAATGCTGGAGTGGTAGTCTCAGCCCCGGAGCCTACTTCCGCGCTGCTGGTCGGCATGGCAATCATGTTGCTGGGCTTCGCTTTGAAACGCTCCACTCACAGCCGGCTCTAACCTTCAAGGAGAGCTACATGAGTGAAGTAAAGAAGTGCGCGCACCCGGTATGCCATTGCCCGGCGCGTCCGAACGACGATTATTGCAGCACATATTGCGAAGGAGAAGCAAAAACCGCAGACATCATCTGCACCTGCGGCCATCCGCACTGCGCCACCACCGAAGCCGCCGCCCATCTATAGCGTGATCATTCCGTGTGGGGCAGGTTGCCAACCTGCGGCGGGTTGTTAACCCGCCTGGAGCGCCGATAGACAACTGTGCGGCTTACGAAAACCCCGTGAGGCACATGCGGAAACACCGGGCTAATTGAACGGAATTTGCACCTCGGCGTAGCTGCCGGGCGTGGCGTCATTAACAGCGGCGGCAATGCGGTCTACATGCTGTCGCGCCATACGCCACGCTGAATTACCAAGCACGACAATGGCGATTTGCCGGCCCTTCAAGTTCTGCTGGTAGCGGATTTTTTTGTCGGTCGTAAGAAGCAGCTCAAACCCTGCCGCTTCGGCCTTCGTGAGCAACTCTCCGTTGGAAATCCTCTCCCAACCTCGATCTATCGCTTCCGTGACCTCGTGACCCGCAAGCGAGCGGGCTATGCCGCTTGGTGTGCCGTGGTCAAAGAGAATGCGCATCGGTTGAAGCGGACGCTCCCACGGGGAACGGCGGCGCATCGAGACTGCGGGCCACAAACTCCAACACGGCCTGAATCTGCTCTCGCGTCACATGGAACTGTTCGAGGATCTCCTCGATGTCCGAACCGGCTTCGAGATTTTCGAAAATCGTGGCGACCGGCATCCGGGTGTCTTTAAACACCCATGCTCCGCTCACTCGCCCGGGAACGCTTTCGACAGCGGGGCATTGCGACCAATCGAGCATTGAAGGGCCTCCTTATTTCAGAGTAGCCCTAAATGTCGCGCCGTCGCGAAGTCGACTTAGTTCGACGCCGTCGCCTTCTGCTCCTTCACCTGTAACTCATTGACCACCTGCTGCACATTCGGAATCGCTGCCGCCAGGTTCTGAACGGTCACGCGATCCGGCTGCGAGTTCACGTTCCCCGTCAAGGTCAGTACGCCGTTTTTGACCGAATACTTCACCACATCGTGTAGATTGTTCTGGATCAGTGCGGCGTCCATTAACTTCCCGATCGCCGTATCGATGTCCGAACTAACCGCCTTCGCGGCGCTCACACTACCCGGAGGCAGCACGATAATCTCATCCGCCACCACCTGCCCCGCAGCCAGGGATTTCGCCAATTGTTCCGCCTGCGCCTTGTCCGCGTCCGCCTGGACGTGGCCGGTCAACGTCACGACTCCCTTGTCCCGATCCTGGGCAACGGAAACATCTTTATACCCCGCTTGACCGAGCGATTTCTGAATCGCGTCCGCCACCTCGGGCGATTTCGTCGTGGATGAACATCCCGCCAGCATTCCGGCGATCACGAGCGTGGTGCAACCAAACGCCATTTTGTATTTCATAAGTCAGCCTCTCCCAGAGTTTTAGAGCAGCCCAGGGGCCAACCTCGACGAACCGGGGACCGCGATAGAATCGGGTGTGAACAAACCATCCCTCGCCTCCCTCGCGGGCGTTTATCTGCGGATTGGCAACACCACCTTCGGGGGCGGCGATCCTACCATGGCTCTGCTCCAGCGCGAATTGATCGCCCGCCAGTGGATCACGCGCGAAGACTTCGCCCTGGCCTATTCGCTGGCCCGGGTCACGCCGGGAACCAACGTGCTCGCCTTCTGCGCAGCCACCGCCGCGCGCGTGCTGGGTCCGCGCGGAGCCGTCGCCGCCGTGCTGGCCGTCACCGTCCCGTCCGCGATTCTGGTCGTGCTGCTCACTCACGGCTTCGAAACCTGGCGCACGCATCCCTGGGCGATGGCGGCCCTCGCCGGAACCGTTGCCGCCGTCTCCGGCATGATGTGGGCCAGCGTCTGGCTTCTGGTGAAGCCTTATTTCGGCGTGCGCGCTCTGTTGTTTGCCGGCGCGGCGTTTCTGGCCGCTTGGAGGTTTCACATCACCCCGGTGCCGGTCATTTTCGCCGCCGCGCTCGTTGGCTATCTCTGGGTCGAGAAGAAATGAACGTTTTCCTGCTCTACGCCCTGCTGCTCAAAGCGACCTTGACGTCGTTCAGCGGCCTCGCGTCCTTGCCCATGGTGCGCAACGATCTGGTGGTCGAGCGCAAAATGCTGACCGATCGCCAATTGAACACCGCGGTCGCCGCGGGACGAACCGCGCCCGGTCCCAACGGTCTGTATCTGGTCAGCGTCGGATATTACGCCGATGGATTGCCCGGCGCGGCGGCGGGATTGCTGGCCATGCTGACGCCCGCGTTCCTGGTTTTGCCGCTGGTGCGATGGCTCGGCTCGCGCGCCGAATCGCCGCGCGTCAGGAGCGCCATTCGCGCGGTGGTGCTGGCCAGCGCGGGCC
>JBEKOZ010000200.1:0-7787 GCA_049521275.1 Bryobacteraceae bacterium
TCCCCGCCGGCTTGCATGCATCAAGCGGCGTCATCGCCCCCGGTCAGGTATCGGCAACTATAGCGCTGAGTGCGGATTCGAACGCGCGACTCGACGCCGCGTCGCCGCTCAAGGCGATAGGAACGGCCTCCACCGGATCTCTTAAAGTGACGCGTGTCGCCAGTCCCGAAGATCATCTAAAGCTGATTTCGCTGATGCCTCGCGCCGATATTCAGATGACTGCGGAGACCAAGGAAGTCTCCATCGAACCGGGTGGTAAAGCGGAGATCACCGTCTCCATCGCGCGCCAGGGCGACTTTCGCGGGCGTGTTCCCGTCGAGGTCCGCAACCTGCCGCCGCGCGTGCGCGTCCTCGATGTCGGCTTGAATGGCGTGCTCCTGAATGAAGATGAATCCCGGCGCAGCTTCACCATCGAAGCGCTGCCGAACGCCGAGCCGGTGGACCAGCTCATTTATGTTTCGGGTGAGATCGAAACCCGCTCCGGCCAGCAGAACTCCTACGCCGCCCCACAGCCAATCCGTCTCCGCATCAAATCTGCGACAGCGAGTGCATCGCCCGAGTAGCGCGCGTATAAAGTATGATCCGCATTGCGAATGGACAAGGTTTCTGGGGCGATTCGCTCGAAGCGCCCGTCGAACAGGTGCGGCGTGGGCCCATCGATTATCTGACCCTCGACTATCTGGCCGAGGTCACCATGTCCATCCTCCAGAAGCAGCGGTCGCGCGATCCGAAAGCGGGCTACGCGCGCGATTTCGTCGACATGATCGCCCGTGTGCTCCCGGATTTGAAGGAGCGGCGGATTCGCGTGATCGCGAATGCGGGCGGCGTGAATCCGTCCGCATGCAAGGATGCCGTGCTCGACGTGGCGAAGAGGCTGGCCATTTCCGTCAGCGTCGCGACCGTCGCGGGCGACGACATCATGGACCGCCTCGACGCATTTCTTGAGCGCGGCATCGAACTCAAGAATATGGATACCGGCGAGCCTCTGTCGGCCATTCGCGCCAATGTGCAAAGCGCCAACGTCTACTTCGGCGCATGGCCCGTCGTGGATGCGCTGGCGAAGGGCGCGGAAATCGTCATCACCGGCCGGGTCACTGATACCGGTCTCGCGCTCGCCCCGATGATTCATGAATTTGGTTGGAAGGCCGACGATTGGGATCGGCTCTCCGCAGGTACGATTGCCGGTCATACCATCGAGTGCGGCGCGCAATCGACCGGCGGAAACTGCCAGGTCGATTGGCAGACCATTCCGCACATGGAGGACATTGGTTATCCCATCATTGAGGCCGAGCCGGACGGGACGTTCTGCCTCACCAAGCACGCCGGCACCGGCGGGCGGATCACCGTCGCTTCGGTGAAAGAACAGTTGCTCTACGAAATGGGCGACCCGCGCGCATACATCACGCCGGACTGTGTGGCGGACTTCACCACCATTCGTCTGGATCAAGCGGGGCCGGATCGGGTGCGCTTCTCGGGCATTCGCGGTCATGCGGCAACGCCGTTTTACAAAGTTTCGATCAGTTATTCCGCTGGATGCAAGGCCATCGGGGCTCTGGTCTACGCCTGGCCCGACGCCTACGAAAAAGCGCGCGCGGCGGATCGGATTTTGCGCCAGCGGCTGGAACGGCTGGGCTTGCGCTTCGACGCCGTGCGCACCGAATTCGTGGGCGCCAACGCATGTCACGGCATCGCGGCCGCGGAGCCCTCGCCCGAGATCGCGGCGCAGTTGGCGGAAGTGGTGCTCCGTATCGGCGTGCGCTCGGAAAATCGCGCCGCTGTCGAACGCTTCACCAAAGAGCTCGCCCCGCTGGCTCTGAATGGTCCGCCGGTCGTGACCGGCTTGGGCGGCGGACGGCCGAGAGTCGAAGAAATCGTCGCCTATTGGCCTGCGCTGATCCCCAAGCGCGAAGTGACGCCGGAGGTAACCGTATGGCCAGGCTGAAGCTGCTGGAACTCGCGCATGCGCGCTCCGGCGACAAAGGCGACACGGCGAATATCGGGATCATCGCGCGTAAGCCCGAGTATTATCCGATCCTGGTTCGAGAGGTCACCGCGGAACGGGTCAAAGAACATTTCGCCGGAGTTTGTTTGGGCGCCGTCGAGCGCTTTGAGCTGCCGAATCTGGGTGCGTTGAATTTTCTATTGCACGAAAGTCTGGATGGCGGCGGAACGCTCGCGTTAAAAGCCGATCCTCAAGGAAAGACCTACAGCTCAGCGCTGTTGCGGATGGAAATCGATGTCGATCCTTTATAATGCCGAGGGCGCGATCGCCAGGATCACGCTGAATCGTCCGGAAAAGCGCAATGCGCTGAACGATCAGGTGATCGGAGGGCTGAAGGATTCGCTCGCCCTGGCGGCGGAAGATGAACAGGTCCGCGTCGTGCTGCTAACCGGCGCCGGTCAGGACTTTTGTGCCGGGGCCGACCTTGCCGCTTTGGACCGGGCGGCGGAAGCGGGAGTGCTGGATCATCTTTCGACTGCGCGCGAATTGGCGGATTTGTTTCTCGCCATGCGCCGTCATCCCAAGCCCGTGGTCGCCGCGGTGCGCGGACGCGCGCTGGCCGGAGGCTGTGGACTCGCGACCGCCTGCGACATCATACTGGCCGCGGAATCGGCCCAATTTGGCTATCCCGAAGTGAAGATCGGATTCATTCCGGCCATGGTGATGGCGATTCTGCGCCGTTCGATCAGCGAGAAGCAGGCCTTCGAATTGCTCACCACCGGCGACCCCGTAGGCACCGTGTATGCTCAGAGCATTGGCCTGATTAACCGCGTCTTTCCAGACGAAATATTCGAGCAGAGCGTCGAAGCCTATGTGGAACTGCTGGCCGCGAGACCGGCGTCGGCGGTGAGCTTGACCAAGAGCCTGCTCTATCACATCGATGGAATGACGTTCGACGCCGCCATCGAAGCGGGCGCCCGCGCCAACGCACTGGCCAGAATGACCGACGATGCGAAGCTCGGGATCAGCAAATTCACAACCAAGAAACACGGCTAGACCATTTTCAGGACTTCCGTGGACCGGTTGAGCGCGTGCCTGGTGGCGCGAGCTTCAGCTTGCAGCCGAGCGCTTCAGCCTCGGCCTTCTAAATGATCTTTTTCCGAATGAGGAACATGACATTTAAAGCGAGCCTGAAAGGCATCGCCGGCAAGCTGAAGCTCGCGCCACCCCGCCAGTCCAATCGTGGTCTACGATAACCTAGAAACAAGTCTAATGCTGCCGCAGCACGGTGATCACGTCATCCGCCGTAATCACCCCGGCCAGCTTCCCCTCTTCGTCCACCACCGGCAGCGTCAACAGGTTGTACTTGTCGAAAATCTCGGTAACCCGATCCTGCTTCTCCGTCACCTGGACTTCGACAAGATTGTCGGATGCGAGCGATCCAAGCTGCGTCACGCCCTCATGCAAAAACAGTCGCGCCAGCGGCACCGCGGCTTTCAATCGATCATTTGCGTCCACCAGGAACATGGTATTGAGGCTTTCGAGAAGATCCTCGTTCTGCCTCAGGGCTTGCAGGGCATCGGCCACCGTGGCGTCTTCATGCAGGGATACAAACTCCGTGTTCATCATGCCGCCCGCGGTGTCCTCCTCGAACTCCAGTAACTCGCGGACCTCGGCCTTCGGTGCGTGCTCCATCTCCTCCAGAATTTCTTCGCTCGTTTCCGCCCCCAGCTCGCCGAGCGCATCGGCGGCGTGATCGGGTGACATTTCCTCCACGATGTCGGCCGCGGTTTCCGTCTCCAGCGATTCCAGGATGCTCGCCTGAATCTCGGGATCGATTTCCGTCAATGCGTCCGCCGCCACTTCGCTGTCGATATTCTCAAAAATCGACTCGCGGTCTTCCGGAGACAATTCCTCCACGATGTCCGCGAGATCGGCCGGATGCATGTCCTCCAGCAGACGGTTGGAAATATTCAAGCGCAGACGCCGCTGCGGATCCGGCTCAATGATGTTGCAAAATTCCCAGCGGATGGAATTCGGCGGGATGCGGCCTTGCAGACGCCTCACCAGGCGCGGCGGCACGGCGCCCTGCAACAGCCGGCGGAAAATACTGCGGATTCCGATGTCGATTTCGAGCACCCAAAGCGCGTCGACGCCGTCTTCCGTCATGCGCTCAAAAGTCACGTCATTGATCCGGACTACTTTCCGTCCGTGCGCATCGATGATTTGCTGATCCAGAAGGTCGCGCACCATGCGGAGCATGTATTCGTCCGAATGGTACGGCGTGAGGTTCTCATCGCGGAGATGAATGCCGTCGAGCGAAATGGAACGAATCTGATCGTGCCGGACAGTGAGCCAGGCCGGGCCTACGCCGCCGATTAAGAAACGGTCGACACGAACCGGATCGACCAGCGGAACCACGGCGGCATCCTTAACCACACCGATTCTTCGCCCCTTGAGGTCATAGACCTTGAGGCCCTGAAGTTCGGTGAGGAACAAGAACTTTTCCGCCATCGAGTGCCCGAGTCCATAGATTTGGAACTGCCCAGAATCTTACTATGAACCATCGCCACAAGACGGCGCAACCATTTTTTCCTAACAATCGCTTAATGCGCAGACCAGCGCGCCCTTGGCCGTCGAGTGCAGGGGGTTCTGCGCCAGACGGATGTCGGAAACCGTGACCGGGAAGTCCTGTTCCCAGAGAAGCTTCTCGAATCGATCGCGGAACCCGGGTGGCAGCGCCGTGCCTCCGGATAGCACCATGGGGATCGGGCGATTGAACTTCGGCAGGTTCGACGTCCGGGTGAACGCCTCCTTGAGGGCCGTCACCAAAGAACGGATCATGTCGTCGTAATAGACGCCGAGCACCTGATGAACTTTGTCGGCGAAAAATCCATTGAAATGGAAAGAATCTTCCTTGGTGAGGCGGATCCGGTTCGCGCGCTCGCCGGTGATGGACGCGGCGCTCGAGTCGATGTAGTCGCCGGCCTTGGGGATGCTGAAACTCAGGATCGGCACCGACAGATAGGCGAGACAAACGTTGCACAGCCCGCCGCCTAAACTGATCCCGATGCCCGTGTAGTTCGAGCTTTCGAGTTCGCTATAGACGATGGCCAGCCCCTCGTTGATACTGAACGGCTCGTAATTCAGATCGGTGAGGATCTGGCGCAGGGTGGCTTCGTGATAGGTCAACGAGCCTTCCGCACCGAGCGGCGACGCGGGCACGGTGAAACACAGTTTCTGCTTCTTTTCCCCACGATACCCGGCAAACATGGTCGTCAGGATCTCCCGGATCATGCTGAGACTATCGGGTTCTTTCGCATCCAGGACGCCGCCTGTCATGGTCCGCCGCGTCTCGGCGTTCAGCAAACCCGCGAATTTCTCGCTCTCGTTGCCGTGCACGACGATTTGTCCGGCTTGCACGGTGTGAGGAATCTTTTCGCGGTGCAGCACCCCTTCCGTGATTTTCGAATAAGGAATCGCGACGAACGCGTTCAGCTGAGATTCGAAGCGGAAATCGTCCTCCGCGCGATGCGCGATGACAATACGGCTGGTGCCCACATCAAGGCCGAGCGCGGATGTACTGGCATGGTTCACTTAGCTACCTCCCTTGCCCTGTTCTTCCAGAGCGCTTTCGATATCTTTATAACGATGCTGAAGAACGGCGCGATACCGGCTGGTCTCGAGGCCCTCCGCCGCCGCCCGCCTGGCCACCTGCAGTTCCGCAAGGTCCAGCCCCCGCCAACGCGTGCCGGTCACGCGCAGAAAAACCCGGTCATATTCAAATCCGAACACACACAGGCTCGGCAGCGGGATCGAATAATTGTCCGGCAGACCTACTTCGGCAAACGGGAACTTCCCGGCCCAATCCGTGTGTTCTCCAATACGCATGTTGCGCGGATTTACCGACACCTGCGCATGCGTCACGCAGTTCTCCGCGGGAATTGAATAGCGCGCGCGGAGCATCTCCGTCAGCACCTTGGCCGTAGCCACCTGCGCCGCCGTCACTTCGTCGATCGCACCAGTCTGGCCTTCGAAGGAGACTCCCAGAAAACTGTCGTTCAGGTTGACGTAAACCCCCCGCCCATCGGCCCAGATCGAGGTGCCTACGTGATTGGCCGCATCCGCCTCCTGGACCACCCGGTAGGCTCGTCCGAAGCGATCGATTACGTAATGATAGGACCGGTTGAGCCGGACCACTTCGATCAAATTGCGCCCGAGCTGCCGCAGCTTGCGATTTTCCTCTTCCTCAAACGGCGCGAGATTGCTTTCCGTGGTGTGATAGACGATCCCGACAGGCGCGTTGCCCGTCGCCTGCTCCCGGGTGCCGCCGGTAAGGGGGTAGATGGGAAATGGGCGGCGCGGCCGATTTGCGACCGCATACTTCAGATCGACGCGCAGACCATTGCTGTAAACTTCGAGCGAGTTTGTCACCTCCACCAGCCACACAAGTGGCGCGACCGACGGTTTTTCGTCGCCGCCAACGGCCACGGTCCGGTGCTTGACAAATGTTTCAGCCGTGCCCGTGGGCACGGGAACAATCTCCACCAGAACCAATAAGCCTGCAATCAGGGAAGCGACCTGCCCGAGCCCGGTCCGCCGGCGATGAGTGCGGCTCAGCTGCGCACAGATCTTGCGTTGGCGCAGAAAGCGCAGACGTTCCACCGGATCCGTTATCCGGCCGGCCTGCTGTTCCACCCATGCAGGCGATTCGATGATGGGAGATCGCGCCATCGTCCTTATTGAAAGGTGTGTTTCCGGAGGGAAACTTCTCTCTTGCATGGAATCGGCCGATCTAGGGAAAAACCTTAGTCCTTCTTAGGTGGAGGGTCTAGCTCACTACTGGTGACAATCTTCGAGTCTGCCTGAAACTTGTGGTATTCGCGATAGGTGATGTCGATTTCGGCGCGCATCTTCTTTAGAAGGGCGATGCGGGCTTCGGCTCGGACCGAAATGCGCGCCGGCAGCCATACCTCTCCGTTCACGCGGACTTGGTCGAAGCTGACGGTGGCTCCTGGGGCTACACGGAAGAGAAAAAATCCGAAGGAAAGCGTATCGATGGCCTCGCCTTCCGCCTTTACCCAGTGATACTCACTCTTGTCGATCCACACTTTGCCGCGCAGTTTGGTGAACATCTTCGCTTCGGAGTTCTTGGGCCGGTACCCCGGCTTCGGCGTCACCGTGATGATCCAGCACGGCTTGCCGCTCACTTCCTCCGCCCCAACTACCTTGAAATCAAACGCTTCCGTGAATTCTCGCAGGTATTTTTGTTCCTCGAGCCGTTCTTTTTCGAGTTTGGCCTTTTCCGACGCCGACTGCCGGCGCCGCTTATCGACTTCCTTATCGAGCTTCCTTTGTTCCTTCGCGGCGTCCTTTTCAGACAGCGGCTTGTCGTCCCGTGCAATTAGCTTTTCGTAGGGCTGGCCTTCGAGAATCAAAACTTCGCTGGTCTCGATCTCGGTTTTGGACAGCTTGCCTTTGCCGTTGTACTGGCGGAGCTCGGTTCGTTCCTGATAGGTGTAGTTCTTGCGATTCTCGAAGTTGGTAAAATCGCGGTCCGACGCCCGGCGGATGATTTCATTGGCATCCTGGGCGAGTGCGGCCGATGCGAGGAGAAGGAAAATCGGGAACCGCATATTTTATTCTATGCCGAGGCGGTGCTCGTAGGCTTCCTCGGCCAGGCTTTCGCGGGCGCGGGCCAGGCGCCCGGCGCTGATTTGCTGGTCTGAAAAAACGAAGCCATGCTCCGAGGGGTCGTAGGTTTCTCCTTGGGACTCACACATTTCCATGATGTCGAGGAGGCTGTTCAGGTCGCTCTTTTCCTGGGCTCGGCGGGTTTTCTGGA
>JBEKOZ010000201.1:0-7774 GCA_049521275.1 Bryobacteraceae bacterium
TCGGGCGACGAGCTCCGTCTCCTGTTCGACGCCTCGCAGCTCGCTCCGCTCCCTTCCGGCTGGACTCGCGATTTTCTTCTCAAGGTCGACGGTTGGGCCAAGGATCGCGATCCCAACACCGCCTACTCGCAATCCGTCGAGCCGCTCCCCTTCCACGCCATGAGCCGCTATCCCTACCCCGCAAGCGAACATTTCCCGCAGGACGAATCGCACGAGCGTTATCGCCGCGACTACAACACCAGACCAGCCCTTCGCCTGGTTCGCCCCCTCACTTCCGGGTGGCGCGAGCTTCAGTTTGCAGCGCCGGCTTCAGCCAGCGTCTTAAAGTCCCCAGGAATCCGGCAATGACCGCCCTCTTAGCCCTCCTGATCGCCAACTCCGCCTACCTGGCAGCCCTCCCCGCCGCAAATCTTTTTTACGTAGCCAACATGTTCCTGCACCTGGCGCTAGGCCTGGCAGTGTGCGCATTCCTAATCTGGAAATCAAGAACCAGCTCTAAATCTCTCCCCCTACTGGCAGCCACTCTAATCGGCGCCTACCTCATCTACGCCGGCGCCACCACCGACCACTACAAAATCCTGTGGGCGCACATCGCCCTGGCGATCGTCGGTCTCGCATTACTCAAGCCCCGTTGGATCCTCCCGCTAGCCACCCTAACCTTCACCGCCGCGGCGCTCCGATTCGGCCTTCCCAAGGACCGCATCGTCAATCCCATCACCGTCCCCACCGCCATGACCGAGGAAGGCGACGGCCCGCGTTCTCCCTTTTGGCCCTCTTCCTCCCGCACCAGCGTCGGCGGCATCATGCCCGCCGATTTTTTCATGGAATCCAAGCAGTGCGGCGAATGCCACAAGGATATTTACGAGCAGTGGCAGAGCTCCATGCATCACTTCGCGTCCTTCAACAATCAGTTCTACAAAGCCAGCATTCTTCACATGCAGGATCTCAGCGGCACGCAGGGGAGCAAATGGTGCGCCGCCTGCCACGATCACGCGGTCTTCTTCAACGGCCGTTTCGAAATCCCCATTAAGCAGCAGGTCGATACCCCCGAAGCCCAAAACGGTCTCGGCTGCGTCTCCTGCCACTCCATCACCCACGTCGGCAGCACCATGGGCAACAGCGATTTCGAAATCATGTATCCGCCTTTACATCGCCTCGCCTCCAGCCGCAACGCCTTCGTGCAGGACACCGAAAAATTCATCACCTACTTGAACCCGGAGCCGCATCGGCGCACTTTCATGAAGGACTTCATGCGCGACCAATCGGCCGAGTTCTGCTCCGCCTGCCACAAAGTCCATCTTGATCAGCCGGTCAATCACTACCGCTGGCTGCGCGGATTTAACGATTACGATAACTGGCAGGCCAGCGCCGTCTCCGGCCAGGGCGCGCGCTCGTTTTACTATCCCCAGAAATCCTCCAACTGCGCCGATTGCCACATGCCGCAAGTCGCTTCGCACGACCCCGGCAATCGCAACGGCATGATCCATTCGCATCGCTTCGCCGCCGCCAACACCGCTATTCCCACCGTCAATCATGACGATGCCCAGGAGAAAGCCACGGAGGCGTTTCTCAAATCCGGATTCATTACCGTCGATCTGTTCGCCGCCAGCCCAGTCGAAGCCGCATCCAAAGGGCAAGTCGAAATGCAACGCCGAGCCAGCGACACGCCCACGCTCGCCTCCACCTTCGCCGTCGGTGAAGAAGCCGAGCAGACCGGCCCCGTCACCCTGCGCGAAGTGGGCAAGCTTGCCGCGCCCATCAACGCTCCCGGCGTGGCCTTCGCGCCCGGCAGCACCGTGCGCATCGATGCCGTCGTCCGCACCCGCAAAATCGGACACTTCTTCCCCGCCGGAACCGTCGACGCGTTCGATGTCTGGCTCGAATTCACCGCCCGCGACGCCAAAGGCCGCGTCCTCGCATCCAGCGGCTCGGTAGCCGACAACGGCCGCGGACCCGTCGACCGAGCCGCTCATTTTTACCGCTCCTACCTGCTCGATGGCGAAGGCAATGCCATCAATAAGCGCAATGCGTGGCAGGCGCGTAGCGTTTTCTACGTGCATCTCATTCCGCCCGGCGCGGCCGATACGGTTCACTATCTGGTCAACATCCCGAAGGACGCCCAAGGCCCCATCACCTTCGAAACCAAACTGAACTACCGCAAATTCACCGACGCTTACACGCGCTTCACCTTCGGCGTCGCCCAGCCCGGCCTCTCCGACGTTTCCTACGACAGCCGCGAATATGTAGCCGACCCTTCGAAAGTCCCCGTATTTCCTATAGTGACCTTGGCCTCCGCCGCCGCCACCGTCCCTCTCGGCGAACCGCAATGGAAGCCAGTCATCCGCAAGCAGGACCGCGAGCGATGGAACGATTGGGGCATCGGCCTCCTGTTGCAAGGCGATCTGAAGGGCGCCGAATACGCCTTTGAACGCGTCACCGAAGCCGAGCCCTCCTACGCCGATGGCTGGCTCAACGTCGGCCGCGCCCTGATTCAGGAAGGAGAAACTGAAGCCGCGCGTCCCTTTGTCGAGAAGGCTCTCGCGCTCTCGCCCAAGCTTCCGCGCGCCGAATTCTTCCTCGCTTCGATTCAGAAAACCGCGGGCGATTATGACGGCGCACTCTTGAGTCTTGCCGAAGCGCGCCGCCAATACCCGCGCGACCGCGTCGTCATCGATCAGGTCGGACGCATCCTGTTCTTACAGCGCCGCTATGCCGACGCCGTCACCGCCTTCAAGGACACGCTCACCGTCGACCCCGAGGACTTGCAGGCCCACTACAATTTGATGCTCTGCTACCGCGGCCTCGGCCAGAGCGAAAATGCCGGCCGCGAAGAAAAACTGTTCCGCCGTTTTAAGGCCGACGAATCCGCGCAATCGCTCACTGAAATGCCCCGTTTGCAACACCCCGAGGAGAATAATGAACGGCAACCGATTCACGATCACGACGCTCTGCCTGTTGTCCCTGTCCGCCGCCCCGGTTTCTGATCCGGCGGTCCACTTCACGGACGTCACCGCGGCCGCCGGCATTCACTTCACCCACAACGCGGGCCGAAGCGGGAAAAAGTGGCTTCCCGAAACCATGGGCCCCGGCTGTGCGTTCTTCGACGCCGATGGAGACGGCTGGCTCGATATCCTCATCGTCAACGGCAAGGACCTGATTCCCCATGGCCGCCATACCACCGCCGCGCTCTATCGCAATAATCACAACGGCACCTTCACCGATATCACCAAAGGCAGCGGCCTGGACATCGATATCTACGGCCTCGGCGTCAGCATCGGCGATTACGATAACGACGGCCGCGACGACGTTTACATCACCGCGCTCGGCGGCGACCATCTGTTCCACAACGAAGGCAACGGCCATTTTAAAGACGTCACCCGCGAATCCGGCTTAGCCAATTCCGCCTTCGCCGCCAGCGCCACCTGGTTCGATTACGATCGCGACGGCAAACTCGACCTCTTCGTCGCCAACTACGTCAACTGGACCCAGGACAAAGACATCTGGTGCTCGCTCGATGGCTCGACCAAATCCTACTGCACCCCGGAGTCCTATAAAGGCAGCTCCTCGAAGCTCTATCACAACCTGGGCAACGGCAAGTTCGAAGATGTCACCGCCAAAGCAGGCCTGGCCGACCCCACCAGCAAATCGCTCGGCGTCGCCGTCATCGATTTCAACAACGACGGCTGGCCCGACCTGTTCGTCGCCAACGATACACAACCCAACAAGCTCTACCGCAACCTGCAAAACGGAACGTTTAAAGAAGAAGGCCTCACTGCCGGAGTCGCCTTCGGCGAAGACGGAGTCGCCCGCGGCGCCATGGGCGTCGACGTTGCCGATTATGATCGCTCCGGCCGCCAGCACTTAGTGGTCGGCAATTTCGCCAACCAGATGATCGGCCTCTATCATAATGAAGGCAACGGCCTTTTTGTCGATGAAGCCCCCCGCTCGCCAATTGGCCGCTCCAGCCTGCTCAGCCTGACGTTCGGCCTGTTCTTTTTCGATTACGATCTCGACGGCTACCCCGACATTTTCGCTGCGAACGGCCATATCGAAGAACAAATTGGCCGCGTGCAGCCAAAAATTCAATATGAAGAAATGCCGCTGTTATTTCACAACGTCGGAGCGGGAAAGTTTCAACCGATCCCTGCATTTTCAAAGCCTTTAGTAGCCCGCGGCGCAGCCTATGGCGATTTCGACCAGGATGGCGACCTGGACATTTTAATCGCGACAAACAATGGTCCTGCTTATCTTTACCGCAATGACGGAGGCAATAAGAATCATTGGCTGCAAATTCGCCTGAATGGCGCAAAAAGCAACCGTGATGGAATCGGCGCGATTGTTAAAGTCGGTAATCAAACACAGATGGTGCACAGCGGGTCATCTTACTGTTCTTCCAGTGATTTAGCGCTGACGTTCGGCCTCGGGAGCGAGGCCACTGCCTCGGTTGAAATCCAATGGCCCAGCGGTATCCATCAGAAAATGAATAATATAAAGGCCGATCAGCGCTTGAATATTCAGGAACAATGAACGAAATCCTCGCTCTCTCCGGAGTCGCGCAAGCGGCTCTGATTCGCAATAAGACCATCTCGTCCGAAGAGCTGATTCGCTTGCATCTTGAACGAATCGCTGAAGTTAATCCCGGGATCAATGCCGTGGTCGAAGTGTTGCCGCCATCCGCTCCTCGGCCGGGTCCGTTGAGCGGGGTTCCTTTTTCGGTGAAGGATTCCATCGAAGTCGACGGAACTGTATGCAGCGCTGGGACTTGGGGCTATCGCAACGCGCCTAAATCAACCCGCGATGCCACGTTGGTAGCCCGCCTGCGGGCAGCAGGTGCGGTTCCGATTGCGCGAACCAATCTTCCGGACCTGCTTTTCGCCTTTGAATCCGATAACTTACTGTTCGGACGCACCAATAATCCTTATGACCATTCGCGAACCTCCGGAGGTTCGAGCGGTGGGGAGGCGGCGCTGATTGCTTCCTGCGGTTCGCCCTTTGGTTTAGGCAGCGATGCTGCTGGCAGCGTTCGACTTCCGGCTCATTACTGCGGCATCGCGAGCCTCAAGCCGACCTCAGGGAGATTGGCGCGAACGGGACACGTTCCGCCTCCAGGTGGTTGGATTGAAACGCTTTGGCAGATCGGGCCGATGGCCCGGCGAGTGGAAGACCTGATCGCGATGATGCCGATTCTCCTGGGTCCCGACGGCGAGGATCATACCGTGATTCCGATGCCGTATTTGAATGAGCCCATTGAGAATCTGCGGATTGCGTATTTCACTAACAATGGCTTCGCGGAGCCGGATGCGGAGACTCAGGCCGTGGTTCTCCAAGCGGCTCAAGCACTTGGCGCTATCGAGAGCAGACCTCCTGGAATTGAACGCAGTTACGAGCTGGAAATGATGTTTCTGGGCGCGGACGGCGGCGACGGAGTCAGAGAGTTTCTGGCCTCGATTGGCAGCGAGCGGACCCATCCTTTTCTGGATGGCTGGCTCGCGAAATTGGAAGAATACCGCACCGATGTGAAGGGACTCGCTTCTTATTGGTCCTTAATTGACCATTTTCGCGCACAAATGCACGCGTATCTGGCCTTATTCGACGTTATTTTGTCGCCTGTTTCGACCAGCGCCGCGCTGCCGCACGGGACTTCTACAGAGGATTGTAATTTTAGAGGGTTCAGTTATACGATGACGCACAACTTGACGGGATGGCCGGCGGCGGTGGTGCGCTGCGGCGCGACTTCCACCGGCTTGCCGATCGGCGTGCAGATCGCAGCAGCGCCGTGGCGCGAGGATATCGTGCTCGCGGTGGCGAAAAGGCTCGAGGAGATTTTTGGGGGATGGCAGAAACCCGGCCCCTAGCAGGATGTCCCGGTCACGGCGGCGCCGGACATTAGACCTGTTTCTGGGTCATCGCAAACCACAATCGGACTGGCTTGGTGGCGCGAGCTTCAGCTGCAGGCGATGCCTTCAGGCTCGCCTTAACATGTCGTGTTCCTAATTCGGAAGAAAATCATTTAGAAGACCGAGGCTGAAGCGCTCGGCTGCAAGCTGAAGCTCGCGCCACCACACACGCGTTCAACCGGTCCACGGAAATCTTGAAACTGATCTAGTAGGTCAGGCCGTAGCCGTATTTGAATTGGCTGGGCCAGGTGAAACTTAGTTTGCCTACGGGTTTGTAGTCGCCGAACAGAACGTCGGTGATGCCTTCGCCTTCGGTGCCGGGGAGCCAGGCGGCGACGATGGCGTCGGCTTGATCGAGGATTGGATCAAGGATCAAGGGCCGGCCTGAGAAGATGATCACCACCACCGGTACGCCGGTGCTCTTCATTCGTTTCACCGCGGCGATGTCTTCGGCGGATAGCGACAGATCGGGGCGGTCGCCCATTCCTTCGGCGTAGGGCGTTTCGCCGATGACCACGATTCCCACATTCGCACCGTCGCTGGTCACATCTGCGCCGATTTTGCTGAGAGCGCCGCGAACGGTGGTGCCGCCGGGGAGCGCGTCGGTGCTCTTGCCTTGCCAGAAGATGGTCCAGCCGCCACATTGATTGCCGATATCGTAGGCGCTCTTTCCGGCGAGGTGAATGCGCGCCTGCTTCGATAACGGAAGAGTCTGGTGGTCATTCTTCAGCAGCACCAGCGATTCACGCACGGCCTGGCGGGCTACGGCGCGATGCTCGGGGGTGCCGAAGGCGTAGCTGGTTGCGGGCGGCTTGGGCTTGCCGTCCATTAAATCCATGGCGAATTTCACCCGCAGAATCCTGGTGACGGCGTCGTCGATGCGCGACATCGGCACCGTGCCGTCTTCGACCAGTTCCTTCAGGTCCTTGATGAACTCGCGATAGTGATCGGGAACCATGACCATGTCCATGCCGGCGTTGATCGAGATGCCGATGGCGGTTTTATAGTCTTTGGTGATCTGGTCGACTGCGTTGTAGTCGGAGATGAGAAAACCCTCGAAGCCGATCTCCTGCTTGAGAATTTCCGTGAGCAGGCGTTTGGACCCCGATACCTTGACGCCGTTCCAACTGTTATAGGACGGCATGATGGTGCCGACGCCAGCGGCGACAGTGGTCAGATAGCCTTGCAAATGGACGCGGCGCAGCGTAGCTTCATCGACGCGGGTATCGCCCTGGTCGAGAATATGTTTTCCAAAACCGCCGGTGCCCATGGTGGTGCCTCCGTCGCCGACAAAATGCTTGGCGCAGGCTAGAACGGCGTGTGGATCGGAAAGACCCTTCCCTTGCAGGCCGCGGACGGCGGCGGCGCCCAGCTCCGCGACGAGTTGCGGATTTTCAGAAAAACCTTCATAGGAGCGTCCCCAGCGAACGTCCTGGGGCACGGTGACGCAGGGCGCGAAGACCCATTGAACGCCGATGGCTCGCGTTTCTTCGGCCGTGATTTTGCCGATCTGTTCGACCAGCGCGGCGTCGCGGGTGGCGCCCAAGCCAATATTGTGGGGAAAGATGACGGCGCCCAGAATATTGTTGTTCCCGTGGACGGAATCGATGCCGTAGAGCAGGGGAATTTGGAGACGAGTCTTGTACGCGCGGCCCTGAATGCTGGAGGCGAGATCGATCCAGGCCTCGCGGCTGTTGCCATCCTTGGGATCGGAGTCGCCTCCGCTGAGCACGGAGCCGAGAAAATATGTTTCCACGTCGGAAGGTTCCTTCAAGAACGCCTGGTCGGGCTGGGTCATCTGACCGATTTTTTCGTCGAGGGTCATTCGCGCGAGCAACTGTTTCGCTTGGGCGTCGAAGGAAGTCAGAGGGATCGGC
>JBEKOZ010000202.1:0-7771 GCA_049521275.1 Bryobacteraceae bacterium
CGATCGAGATGATGCTCGACCGCAACGTTACTTTCGAGGAGTCGGAATTGGATTTCTCAAATGTTCCGGCGCATAAGGCTAGTTCAGGCGACGGCGGAGGTCCTCTGCCGAGCCAGAAGACGCAGACGCTGCCGCGGCGGTTTCCGTAGCGCGGACTGTGGTATTGTGCACGTGTGGCTCCTAAGACAACGGCTGGCACGATCAAGTTCTTCCCGATATTCGGCACGCCCCTGAGTCTGCATTTCAGCTTCATCCTGCTGGTGATCGTGGTGGTGGCGAAGGATCTGGCGGGCCATCAAACCACCTCGACGTACACGCTGTTTCTGATCGGGATGCTGGTGAGCGTGCTGCTGCACGAGGCGGCGCACGCGCTGGTGGCGAGACGGCTGCGCGTGCGTACGCTCGAAGTGGTGATGTTCCCGATCGGCGGACTGCCGCGGATGGAGCGGACGTTGAAACCATCCGAGGAGATCTGGATCTCGATCGCGGGTCCGCTGATGAACGCCCTGATTGCGGCAGGGCTGTTTATCTACATCGCGAACACGCGCCAGACGGCGCCGGTGCCGACGCTTGTGGACCTCATACAGCCGAGCGACGTAAATTTGCTGGGTCTGCTGGCGTTCGGCAATCTGCTGCTGGTGGCGATGAACCTGCTGCCGGCGTTTCCCATGGACGGCGGCAGAATCCTGCGAGCGATTCTTTCCTACATCCGTCCGGAAGACGAGGCCACCAGAATCGCGGCCTGGGTGGGGCGGATGCTGGCGATCGCGATGGCGTTATATGGACTGCTGGCGGCGCAGTTCATGCTGGTGTTTTTCGCGCTGTTCGTATACCTGGGGGCGGCGATGGAGTTCGCCGCGGCGACGGGGCGGACGTTGACCCACGGCATCCCGGTGCGCGCGGCGATGATGACGGAGTTCCATACGCTGGAACATGGAAAGACGATTCGCGATGCGGCGAATCTGCTGCTGGCGACCTCGCAACAGGATTTTCCGATCGTGCACGGCGACAAGGTGGTGGGATTGCTGGGACGCAACCTGTTACTGAAGGCGCTGGCGACGGAAGGGCAGGAAGCCTATGTGGCCGGCTTCATGGATCGGGATTTCCTGTCAATCGAGCCGGAGACGGATCTGGCCGAGGTGCTGCCGCTGATGGCACAGTCGGGACGCTGTGCGCTGGTGTTGGAGGGAGAGAAGCTGGTGGGGTTGTTGACCACCGAGAATCTTTCGGAGTTCCTGCTGCTGCGGCGGTTTGGCCTTGAGAAGTAGCCAGTAGCCTGTAGCCAGTAGCCAGTAGAAGAACGCTGTGGTTGCATTTGGGGCATCATATGCGAGACACTAACAGGTTTTCCTGGGTGAATTTCCTTCATGAGGATGAGAATTCTTTATCACGATCATTGTTTCGATGGGGCGGCGTCGGCGGCGTTTTTCAGCCGCTTCATCGAAGCGAAGTTCCATCCCGAGGCGGAGTTCGCCTATACCGGCCTGGCGCACAAGGCGTCGCAATTATTTGAGCCGGGATTATTTGACGGCGAAGAGAATGCGATTGTCGATTTCAAGTACTCGACCGATCCGCGGCTGACGTGGTGGTTCGATCACCATCAGAGCGCGTTTCTGAGTCCGGAGGATGCGGAGCATTTCAGGCGCGACACCAGCGGGCGGAAAATGTACGATCCGAGTTTCCGGTCCTGCACCAAGTACATCGCCACGATCGCCAAGGAGCGCTTCGGATTCGAGGCGCCGGACCTGGCGGAGTTGGTGACGTGGGCCGATATCGTGGATGGGGCGCAGTATGCCGACGCGGACGAGGCGGTGGAGCTGCGGTCTCCGGCGACGCAACTGACGCTGGTGATCGAAGGGTCCAACGGTTCGGACACGGTGCAGAAAATCATTGGCAAAATGCGCCACTCGACGCTGGAAGAAATTGCCGCGGATGCGGAAATTCAGGCGATTTATCAGCCTTTATACGAGCGCCATTTGCGGTCGATGCGGGTGATTCGGGAAAAATCGAGCTGCGAAGGCGGGGTGGTTTTTTTCGACCTGGTGGACGACGGGATTGAGGGATACAACAAATTTATTCCGTATTATTTATTTCCGGAATCGACCTACACGGTGTCGGTGAGCACGTCGAGCTTCCGGACGAAGGTGAGCGTCGGATCGAATCCGTGGGTGAAAGAGCCGCTGAAGTACAACCTGGCGTCGATCTGCGAACGCTACGGCGGCGGAGGCCATTCGAAGGTGGGCGCGATCAGCTTCGAGATCGGCGCGGTGGAGCAGGCGCGGCGGGCGGCGCATGAGATTGCGGAGGAGTTGCGGAGTTAGGGGCTGGACGGAGTCGGTGTGGCGGAAACCGCTCCCTTTGGTCACGGCTCGGAAGCGCGGCCGCCTGAAGTCGGCGGCCCCACAAGACATTCACGGTTTGCCTAGCGAGCAGAGGGGGTCGCCTATAACTATGTTTTGCCAGCTTAGGGAGCGGATCGCCAGATAATAGCTTTCGGCTAGATTGCGGCCGCTGTAATAGGCGGGGAGCAGCAGGTCGGGACGCGGGGTCTGGCTGAGGTACGGTTCGAAGACGTGGCCGGATGCGCCGGTGGCGCCTTCGAGAAGATAATCGGCGGCCAGCGATTGCGGGCTGCCGTCGAAGAGGCCGGCGGCCGTGGACCAATCCATGCTGGAGTTCCAGGAGTCGGGCGGTTTCTTAAAAGTGCGGCCGTCGCTCGAGACGAACTCGGTGACGATGGCGCCGGGGAGCCAGTGGAAGCCGAGAAAACGGCGGCGGCGGTGGGGGTCGTTAGAGCCCCAACTGGCGTAGCCGATGACGTCCGACTGATCGTAGAGCACGGTGGCCGACTGATCGAACACGACGCGATCCTTGGGCAGAAAGATAGCGGCGCTGCGCAGCCAGTCGTCGCCGGTGGCGTCGCCCGCGTCTTTTTGGTCGATGACGAATTTACCTTTATTCGCGGCCTGGAGCGAGCGGTCGATGATGGCTTTCACGCCCTCGAAATCGTAGGCGGCGAGGCGGGTGACCAGGTACATGGGGAATTGCGGATGCGAGAAGGGCGCGTCCTTTTTTCCAAAAAACGGGTTGGGGATCGAGCCTTTCGTGACGTGCGGCGCGCCGCGCCTCATATCCTGATAGAGCAAGGTCAATTCGCTGTCGACCGCGGCCTGATCGCCGTCGATGCCGGCGGTGCCGTCGATCCGGAGAGGCACGCCCATGGTGGTGACGATGTACAGGATCTCGCCCGCCAAATCGTTGTCGCGCAGGAATTGGGCGATGGGGGCGGCGATGTCGCGGTTGAACTGGTCGCGCGAAATATTTTCGTCGTCCACGGTGCGAATGTGGCAGAGATTCGCCTTCGGGATGGAGCGGCGGCGCGCGTAGTAGTCGGCGATGGTGCGCGAGAGGGAAGAATTGTCGTTGATGACGACGAGGACGTTGTGGGAATTCTGGGCGGGAGCGAGAGACGCCAGCAGCGGGAGAATAAAAACGATCTTAAGCATTGAAAACCGCTAAACTTAAAGATATCCTGTAGCGATCCTGCGATGGACCTCGACCAGCTCCACACATTTCTCGAAATTGTCCGCCTGAAGAGTTTTTCCAAGGCCGCGCAGTCGTGTTTCCGGACGCAGCCGGCGGTGAGCGCGCAGGTGCGGCAACTGGAGCAGGAGTTGAACGCATCGCTGTTCGAGCGGCTGGGGACCAAAATCGCGCTGACGGCGGCGGGGCGGATTTTCGCCGATTATGCCGAGCAGATTCTGGAACTGCGGCGGCGCGCGCAGAACCAGATCAACGAACTGGAGCGGGTCCCGCGGGGCGAGCTGGTGATCGCGGCGAACGAAGCGACGTGCATCTATATTCTGCCGCGGGTATTCAGCGAATATAAGAAGCGCTTTCCGAACGTGCAGATTCTGGTGGACCGGTCCTTCGGGTCGCGCGTGGTGGACGCGGTGGTGGATAATCAGGCGGATTTCGGGATCACGCAGCTTCCCGTGAAGGAAAAGCGGCTTCAAGTCGCGAAGATCCATGCCGATGAGATTAAAGTGATCGTGCCCGCCAAACATCCACTTGCCGGAAAGGCGATGGTGCTGCCGCCGGATCTGAAGGAACTGCCGCTGCTGCTGCCCAAGACGGGAATGACGCGGAGCCGGTTGTCGGCGTGGCTGGATCCGGTGGAGGACGAGCTGCGCATTTCGATGGAGCTGGATTCGACCGAGATGATCAAGCGGTTCGTGCTGGCCGGGCTGGGCGTCGGGTTCAGCGCGGGGGCGCATTGCCGCGAGGAAGTGCGGACGGGAGCGCTGGCGGCGATCTCCATGGGTCCGGACCCCATGTTGCGGCAGATTGGACTAATCTATAGGAAGGATAAAGCGCTCTCGAAGGCGGCACTGGGCTTTATCGAAGTGACGTTGCAGTTCGCGGCCATCGACGGAACGCGCGCTGTGGCGCGGATGACGGAGCGGGGCGGGGAGCGAAAGCCTCTGCCGGCGGAGAACTGATTTATGCAACGCGTGACCGTGAAGACCTCGACGATCTTCATCGCGAAGGGCGGTAAGACGCAGGTGTATCGATCGGTGAGCGAGGTTCCGCCGCGGCTGCGCAAGGAACTGGAAGAATCGACCAACAGTTTCAATTCGGCCACGATCCTGATCGCGGACCGGCGCGGGCGGGAAGAGATTCTGCGCGCGCTGAACGGGCTGCCGTCGGGATTGCGGACGCGCCTCGCATCGTCGCTGCAATCGAAGCCGCTGGCGACGCCGTCGTTCAGCACGATCGAGGCGAAGAATCAGACGATCGCGTTCCTGCGGCGGAACTGGGCGGAGATTTTGCTGCCGGGGGCGGTGGGGTTGATTGTGTGGCTGGCGTTCAATTACCGGTGACGATCACGGTTGAGATCGGTCCGGAAGTTCAGGCGGAGCTGGCGCGTCAGGCGGCGTCCAAAGGCGAGGTGCCGGTTTATGTCGCAACGCTGCTTGAAAAGGTCGCGCAGCCGGAGACGCCTCGCCCGAAATACCAGCGGCCCGCGGGAAGAAAGAGCCTGGCGCAGTTGTTTGCGGAATCGCCGTTTGCGGGGTTGGACCTGGACTTTGAGCGTGACCCCGATTTCGGCCGTGACGTCGAATTGTGAGCGGGTTTCTCCTCGACACTCTCGAAAACATTGGGCTGAAACCGCTTCCTGCGGTCGCGGCTCGGTAGCGCGGCCGCCTGAAGTCGGCTGCGGGCTGAAAGCCCGGCCCCACGCACGAATGCACCCTCTGAAAGTGGTCAAATGGCTCGACGATGCGGAGGACGACGCACTGTGCTTTAGCGCCGTCTCGCTCTTGGCTCACGGGTCGTTTGCGCATTTCACTAAAGATTCGCCCGTTTTCTCCGATAAGTAAGACGTGGAGTCTCGAAAAGAAGTTCGACTGAAGGTGAATCAGCCGGTCACCATGACCGCCATGGGATTGACGGCAATGCCGCCGACAGCGGGCCGGGTGCTGGATATGTCCGGCAGCGGGCTGCGGGTGCGGACGCCGAATCCGGTGCCGTGCGGATCGCCCGTGAAGGTGGAATCGCAGCACCTGGTGGTGCTGGCCGAGGTGTGCCGGTGCCAATTCGACGGTGAGGGGTACGTGGTGGGTCTCACGGTGTTGCACGCCGCGCCATAATAGGGTTGTGAAGCGAGTCGCGATTTTTGGCAGCGGTGGACAACTGGGCGTCGAACTGAAGGCGGTTTTCGCCGCGCGCGGATATGAGGTCGCCTGTTTTGAGCGGGCCAAGGTCGACATCACCGATCCGGGGCAGGTGGAGCAGGCGCTGGCGCAGTACGACCCGGCCATCGTGCTGAACGCCGCGGCGTACAACCAGGTGGACGTGGCCGAAAAAGAGCCGCTGGCGGCGCTGGTGGTGAACGGCCTCGCGGTGCGCAACCTGGCGATCGCGTGCCGGCAGATCGACGCGCAACTAGTGCATTTCTCCACCGACTACGTGTTCGACGGACTGGCGGGACGCGCCTACACGGAAGACGACGCGACACGGCCGCTGGGCGCTTACGCGGTTTCGAAACTCGCGGGCGAGTTGTACGCGCGCGCCTATCTCGATAACGCGCTGGTGATTCGCACGTCGGGGGTGTACGGCCCGGGCGGCCTGGATACGGCGCGCGGGAATTTTGTGGAAATGATGCTGCGGCTGGCGGCGAAAGGCTCGCCGATTAAGGTGGTGGAGGATCACGTGGCCTCGCCGACCTTCGCTCCGGCGCTGGCGGAACGCACGGCCGACGTGGTGGAGCGCGGGATCGAGGGGATCGTGCACCTGGGGGGCGGCGCGCCGATTTCATGGTTCGACTGGGCGGTGAAAATTTTCGAAGCCGCGAATATGCACCCGCCGGTGAAGCCGACCAATGAACGCGAGTTCCGCACCTCGGCGAGGCGGCCGAGATATTCGGCGCTGTCGAACGCGAAGGCGGAATCGCTGGGGATCGCGCCGATGCCGCGCCTGGATGACGCGATCCGGTTGTATATGGAGGCGCGGAGCAGGAAGATCGCGCCGGTCGCGGTTTAATGATGGGAAGAAGAAACCGCTCCCTGTGGTCGCGGCTCGGTTGGGCATGAGCACTTTTTTTCAGCGCGTGCGGCTGACGCTCGAAATGATTAAGTTCGAGCACTCGATTTTCGCGCTTCCATTCGCTCTGACAGGCGCATTGCTGGCGTGGAGGGATGCCGGTTTTCCGCGCCAGGGACTCGCGCCGCGGCTGGCCTGGATCGTTGTCTCGATGGTCGCCGCGCGCTCCGTGGCGATGGCGTTCAACCGCGTGCTGGACGCCGATATCGACGGGAAAAATCCGCGCACGGCTTCGCGGCATTTGCCGGCGGGGATGCTCACGCGGCGCTTCGCGTGGGGATTCATCATTCTGTGGTCGCTGGTATTTATTTTCGCGGCCAGCGAATTGAACCGGCTCTGCCAGATACTGGCGCCGGTCGCATTGGGGATCGTGATGTTCTATTCGTTCACCAAGCGGTTCACGGCGTTCTCGCACCTGGTGCTGGGATTTTCGCTGGGCATCGCGCCGGCGGCGGCGTGGATCGCGATGCGCGGATCGCTGGACCCGCGGATCCTGTGGCTTACCGCCGCGGTCACGTTGTGGACGGCGGGATTCGACATGATTTACGCGTGCCAGGATTACGCGTTCGACGTCCACTCCGGCTTGCATAGCGTGCCGCAGCGCTTTGGAATCGCGGGCGCGCTGTGGATTTCGCGGGCGATGCACGTGGGAATGCTGGTGTGCCTGGCCGTGCTGGTGCGGGTGTTCGCGCTGGGGGCGATCGCGATGGCGGGGGTCGCCGCGGTGGCGGGATTGCTGCTTTGGGAGCACCGATTGGTGAAAGCCGACGACCTTTCGAGGATCGACGCGGCGTTTTTCACCATGAACGGCTACGTCAGCGTGATATTCTTTCTATTTTGGGCTACCGACATCTTTACTAGATGAAAACCACTAAATGAAACCTGTATTTGACGACCCGGGCCTGGCAGCGATTGCCGAAAAAGTGACTGCCGGAGTGCGCCTCGATTTTAGAGACGGCGTGACGCTCTATCGCTCGGCCGATATCTTGGGCGTCGGGTGGATGGCGAACCAGGTGCGCGAGCGCCTGCACGGGGACAAAACTTATTTCAACGTGAATCGGCACATCAATCCGACGGATGTTTGCGTGGCGAGCTGCCGGCTGTGCGCGTTCGGCAAACGGGCCAAGGATCCGACTGCGTACACCATGTCGCTCGAACAGGTTTG
>JBEKOZ010000203.1:0-7749 GCA_049521275.1 Bryobacteraceae bacterium
CGAGCTGAAGATTTTCGAAAGAAGTCTCGCCTTCAAGTCGTCCCGAGCGCTTCATCCACAGCACCGGATGATAATCGGCACGCTTCTTACTTCGCCGCGCTTCCGCCAGCAGATCCCAGGCGAAATAAAGCACGCTGGGATCCTTCTGTGTCTCCAGCCATTGTACAAACGGCAGGAGGGCATCCTTCAGCTTCGCTTCTTCAATGAATCCGCCGGGCCATGAGCTGACGAACGCCCCGCGCACGAAATCGGTACACCGGTGCAGGAAATATTTCCGACTCTTCTCATCCATCCAACTGAGATCCGCGGTCGCCGCGCCCCCGACGATTTTTGTCGACTGAAGCCATTCTTCTTCGGTCACGTCTAGAGGAAACCTGAATGAGTTAATGGACTTCAGTAGCGCCCCCAAGGGCGCTCGCTTCTGAAGGAGATCAGGAATAAGATTCAGACTGCCGAGCCGCTCCACCACTGGAGGGTAACGCATCCTTTGGTGCAGGCGGGATATACAGAAAGGGCAAACGGGGTCAGACGCATTTCGGATATTGATTGGACGATTAGTGCCGCGTCACAGCTTACTCGCGAGAATAATCATTCGCCAAAAATAACCAACTAGGTTAATATGAAGCATGGAGAAACGAACGCCACACTGCAAGCTGGCGGTCGTGAAGGCTCTGGTCGCCGCCGGTCAGGTCCGCGCAACATTTTCGGCGCTGGCGGGCGGAGGGGCTCTAGGACTCGGGTTCGAGGAGATCGTCGGCGTCATCTCAGCGCTGACGGCAAGGGACTTTTATAAGAGCATGACCACGCATGCCGATCACCGGGTGTGGCAGGACGTCTACCGGCCGAAGACTCCTGTGGGCGACGTTTATCTAAAGCTCACCGTGATCGGCGACGTCCTGATTGTCTCATTCAAGGAGTTATGAAAGCCATGAAATGTCCATCCTGTGGTGGGGCGGCGCTCGTGCGGGACACGCGTGACCTCCCTTATATGTATAAGGGTGAAACAACCACAATTCCCGCCGTGCGCGGCACGTTCTGCCCGGCATGCGGGGAGAGTGTCCTTTCGGCGGCGGAATCGTCACGTGTCAGCGCCGCCATGCTGGAGTTCAACAAGCAGGTGAACGCCTCCATTGTCGATCCGGCTTTCATTGCGCGGGTTCGCAAGAAGCTTGCGCTCGACCAGCGTCAGGCCGCCGCAATCTTTGGCGGTGGTCCCAACGCCTTCTCGCGCTACGAAAACGGAAAAACCAAGCCGCCGCTTGCGCTGGTGAAGCTCTTTATGGTGCTGGACCGTCATCCCAACCTGTTGAATGAGGTCAGGTCATAACGTCAGTTTATAAACTTCCCTCTTCGACAATCCCCGAGCCTTCGCCACCTGCTTGATTGCATCCATTCTCGCAACCCCGCTTGTTTCGAGGGCTCGAATCGCGTCCTCGATCGGCGTATCGTCTTCCTCAACGCCTTCTGCTTTACCGATCAGCAAAGTGATCTCGCCTTTCACCGACGGCCGCGCGGAAAGTGTGGTGTGCAACTCGGCCGCCGTGCCGCGCAGAAATTCTTCGTGAAGCTTCGTCAGCTCCCTGGCAATCACCACCGGACGCGCCGGCATCACCGTCGCGATATCTTCCAGCGTCTCTAAGATCCGATGCGGCGCCTCGTAAAAGACCAGCGTGCACGCTTCGTGTTTCAACCCTTCAAACACCTTCTGGCGTTGCGACGTTTTGGCTGGAAGGAATCCGCAGAAGCGGAACGAATCGGTTCCCAGGCCGGCTGCTGCCAGCGCGCCCATCACCGCCGAAGGCCCTGGAATCGGGACGACCACGATGCCCGCCGCGACCGCTGCCGCAACCAGACGGTAGCCTGGATCGGAGATCAGCGGCGTACCTGCGTCGGAGACCAGCGCGATCGATTCACCGCGCTCCAGACGTTCGATCAACTCCGCCGTGCGCACCGCTTCATTGTGGTCGTGATAGCTGGTTACCGGCTTCGAGATTCCGTAATGATCCAGCAGCTTGCGCGTCTGGCGGGTGTCTTCGCATGCGATCAGATCGGCCTCCCGCAGGATACGCAGCGCGCGCAGCGTGATGTCCTCCAGATTGCCGATCGGCGTCGCCACGATGTAAAGAGATCTGGTCACCGTAGTACGATGAAACGTTACCTGAAATGGACCCAAACACACAAGCCGTTCCCGATTATTACGTCTGGGAGCTGCCGGGAAAGCCGGTCGTGGTTCATCTTCATCTTGACGTCGTCGGCCGTCTTTCGGCTGAAGTGATGCGTGGATTCGGCGCCGTGCCCAAGCGTGGAGTGGAGGTGGGTGGCATCCTGCTCGGCAGCATCGAGCCTAGTGAAAATAGCGAGCAGACCATTGTCAGGGTCGAGGATTTTGAGCCGGTCGAATGCGACTACAAACGCGGCCCCTCCTATCTTTTCACCGCCGACGATGGAGCCGCCTTCGACGACGCCCGCGTGCGTTGGCAGCCCGATTCGTCGCGTGCCGCGTATGCGGTCGGATATTTTCGCAGCCACACGCGCGACGGCTTAGCGCTGGCGCCGGAAGATGTGGAGCTGATGGAGCAGTATTTCCCGTCGCCTGCGCACATCGCGCTGCTGGTGAAACCATTCGCCACGAAAGTCAGTGTCGCGAGTTTTTTCTTCCGCGAAGATGGGATCTTTCCGTCCACCGCCCCGCTCGAATTCCCGCTCCGCCGCAACGAATTGACGGGCGAGGAGGCTCCCCCGCGCCGTTCGATGTTGGAGCGCGTGCCTGGGCGCCGCGTTGGGCCGGGTGAACCGGGGAGCCGGGTGCGGACGGCTCCACTCGAAGAAGAATTCGCGGATCGCGCGCCAGCGCCTTCAGGTCCAGCCTACGCTTATACGTCACCATCGAAGTCGCGAGTTCGCGCCGGATGGGTGTGGATTCCGTTGTCCTTCGTCTTCCTGTTATTGGGCGTCGTCCTCGGATTTCAGGCCGCGCTCACGATGGGAGGGAGGGTCGCTGGAGTCGAAACCACGGACTACTCGCTGGGGCTGACGGTGACCAAGGACGGAGCCAATCTCAGCGTGAAGTGGGACCGGAGCGCCCAGGCCGTCAAAGCCGCGCAGAAGGGCGTATTGGAGATCGAGGACGCCGGCTACACCAAGCCGGTGGAACTGGACGCCGCGCAGCTTCGGAATGGAAGCATTCTTTTTACCAATTCGTCAAAAACCGTGCGTTTCCGCCTGACGGTTTACCCGCAAGCGCGCGTCAGTGTGACACAGACAACCGAATGGAAGGGCCAGTAAGGCTACTCGCTACCGGCTACCGACTTCTTCTTCTTCGCCATTCTCGAAAGCACCGCCATCTGTTCCAGGCACTCCTTCAACGGCCTTGCCGGCGTGCCCCAGACCACCTGGCCCGCCCGCACCACCTTCGACGTCAGCACGCCGCTGCCGGACCCGAGCACCGCTCGCGATTCAATTCTGGCCTTGTCCCCAATGCCGACCTGGCCGCCGATCACCGCGTAGTCCTCGACAATCACGCCGCCTGAGAATCCCGTTTGCGCCGCGATCACCACGTGCCTCCCGATGCGGCAATTGTGCCCGATGTGCACCAGGTTGTCGATCTTCGTTCCGTCGCCGATCGAAGTGACGCCCAGTGCCGCGCGGTCCACGCAGGAATTCGCGCCGATTTCCACCCGGTTCCCAATCTCGACCCTCCCCACCTGAGGAAATTTCTCGTAGATCCCGTCTGCCAGCACGAATCCGAAGCCATCCGCGCCAATCACACAGCCCGAATGCAGCACCACCTCGTCGCCCAGCACCACCTCGCGGTAAACGGTCGCCCGGGGATGAATCGTGCAGCGCTCGCCGATATACACGTAGTCCCCGATCACGCTGCCCGCGCCGATCACACTGCCCGTGCCAACCTTGACGCCGGCGCCGATCGTGACCAGGGGGCCGATCGACGCGCCGTAGCCGATGATCGCGCCAGGGCCAAGGATCGCCGTCGGATGAACACCCGGTTGTGGATCGACCTTCGGATGCAGCTTCGGAATCGCCCGCGCCGCGGCAGCGCGCGGATCGGACGTCCGGATGATGGTCCGCTGCGATTCGTTCCCGAAATCGACTGGAACCAGCAGGCAGCCTGCCTGGGATTCGGCGGCGTATTTTAAGCCACGGCCACGCGTGGCGAACGACAAATCCTCCGGTCCGGCGTCTTCGAGCGGCGCTACTCTGCGGATTTCCCGGTCTCCATCGCCCTCAAAACTCGACTCTAGCCAAGCAGCCAGTTCTTTAACGCGCACAACTAAAGGTACGCCATTTCGGGGGGAAACAAAATAAGCGTTCCACCCGAGCCGACCGAGCGGAACGCTCATCACACGGTTTCGAAGGACTGCTTATTAGTGCTCTTGGCGGGAAAAACTCTCACAAAAATATTTCAGAAGCGCCTTCGGAGGCAAGGCAAACGTGAATTTCCGGCGTCAGCCCGTTGTATTTTCGATATTCCGAAGCCAAAGTGGCCCTGAACGCGCCCACCGCCTCCGGATGCACTAAATTGACGGTTGACCCGCCGAATCCTCCCCCCGTCATCCGCGCCCCGAACACTCCCTCCACCCGCAGCGCCGCTTCCACCAGGAAATCCAGCTCCGCGCAACTCACCTCATAATCGTCACGCAGGCTGATGTGGGATTCGGTCGCGATCCGTCCCATTTCGGCAGCGTCAGTGCTACCCGCAGCCCTCACGAACCGGCTAACTCGTGCATTTTCAGTAACAACATGGCGGGCCCGTTTGAGGGAAACCCCGTCCAGGTCGCCCAAGTCGCCCAACTCCGCATCCCGCAAACTGCCGATCCCGAGCCTGCGAGCCGCCTCCCGGCACTCCTCCACCCTCGTCCGGTAAGCCGAATCGCCCAATTGATGCTTCACCATCGAATTTGCCGTCACCACCGCTATATCCCCAGGCAGCTGCACCCGGCGCCACGCCAGCGACCGGCAATCGAGCAGGATCGCCGACCCCGCCTGTCCATGCGCGGAAACGAACTGGTCCATGATGCCGCAGGGCACGCCGGCGAAATCCATCTCCGCCGCCCGCGTCAGTTGCGCCAGCTCCAGCGGATCCCGCGGGCCGCCGAGCGCCAGCGCCAGCGCGACTCCCAACGCCGCCGACGAGCTCAACCCGCCCCCCAACGGCACCTCCGAATCGATCAGCACGTTCGCTCCGCGCAGCTGGACCCCCCGGCGCGATAATTCCCACGCGATGCCCGCGATCCGGTCCGTCCAGTCGCCGACCGGCAAAGCGTTCGGAATATCTGCGACGCGCCACTGGGAGCCCGCGCCGAGCTGCTCGGAATAAACCCGCAGCCACGTGTGTTCTGACGGCGCAGCCGCGATCCAGCAGGACAGGTCGATCGCCATCGGCACCACCAGCCCGAGGTTGTAGTCGGTGTGCTCCCCGACCAGGTTGACCCGCCCCGGGGCGCGCCACACCCGGGGCGCGGGCGACGCTGGATAGCGTGCGTGAAATTTTTTTACGAGGGCCGCCGTGCCAGCCAAGCCATGACTCCTCCGAATAGCAGCATTGCGACGCCAGTATACAGGTTCACCGGAGCGTCCGTCAGCGGCGCATGGTTGCCCGTGACGGTCAGCAAAAGCACGCCGACAATGCCGAAAAATAATGCGATCGGGATTCGTAGGTCACTCATGTTATTTACCAGAAAATTGCGTTGAGGGCCAGTAGCGCCACCCCCACGATAGCCGCCAGCACCAGCGGCCGGCGGTACCACGGTTCCAGTGAGTCGTTCGGAACGTCCGTCAATCCGTACACCAGTCCGCGCAGTTCGGACTCGGGCTTCGCGGGCGTCATCAGGCTCACCAGGATCGTTACGATGAAGCACACCGACCACGCGAAAATCGCCATCCAGAAGTTCTGCGCCATGGTCGATGGAAACGTGTGCACGGGAGAGATCCAGCCGCCCTTCCCTTCGGCCACCGTCAATCCGTGCGTCAACGCCGCCGCCGTGGTTCCGGCCAGAAGTCCCGTGAACGCTCCGTGACCGGTGGTCCGCTTCCAGAACATGCCCAGCAAAAATGTTGCGAATAGCGGCGCGTTCACGAACGAAAACACCAGCTGCAACAAATCCATGATGTTGTTAAAAAGCCGCGCCAGGTACGCCGTCGCGATCGACAACGCCACGCCGCCCACGGTCGTCAGCCGGGCCACGCGCAGGTAGTGCGAATCCGCCGCGCCGGGGCGAATGTAGCTTTGATACAAGTCGTAAGTAAAGACAGTGTTGAACGCCGTCACGTTTCCCGCCATCCCGCTCATGAACGACGCCATCAGCGCCGTCAATCCCACGCCCAGCATCCCCGAAGGATAAAACTTCGCCATCAAGGTGGTCAACGCCAGGTCGTAATCCGGTCCGCCGCCGCCCTCTTTCAATGGGAACTCATACCCCGAATGCATCCCTCCCAGAGCGAGCGCCGCCAGGCCCGGCAGAATTACGATGAACGGCATGATCATCTTCGGAAACGCGGCCACCAGCGGCGTGCGCCGCGCGGCGGACATCGAATCGGCGGCCATGGCGCGCTGCACCACCAGGAAATCGGTGCACCAGTATCCGAACGACAGCACGAATCCCAGCCCGGCCACGAGTCCGAACGCTTCCACACCCATCGGATTCTCAGACGCGTGGCCGACGTAGCTCCACATGTGCGTCATCTGCGGAGCCAGCCGCGATTGCAGCCCCGCCCATCCTCCGGCCTTCATTACCGCCAGGATCGAGAGCGGCGCGAATCCCAGCACGATCAGGAAAAATTGCAGCACTTCATTGTAGATCGCGCTGGTCAGCCCGCCGAGAAATGTGTAGACCAGCACGATGGCCGCCGAGAGCATCACGCTCGCCGTGAAATCCCACCCCAGGACGAGTTGAAATAATTTCCCCAGCGCATACATGGAAATGCCCGACGAAAAAACGGTCATGATCGCGAACGACGCCGCATTCAGCGCCCGCGTCTTTTCGTCGAAGCGCATGCGCAGATATTCCGGCACGCTGCGCGCTTTGCTGCCGTAATAAAACGGCATCATGAACACGCCGATGAACAGCATGGCGGGCACCGCTCCCACCCAGTAAAAATGCGCGGTCATCCATCCATACTTGGCTCCCGACGCGCACATCCCGACCACTTCCTGCGCGCCCAGATTCGCGGCGATGAATGCGAGACTGGTGATCCACACCGGAACCGAGCGGTGGGAAGTAAGAAAATCCGCGCTGGTCTCCACCTTGCGCCGCATCAGGAATCCGATGCCGAGCACGAAAACGAAGTAAAGAGCCAGGACTACATAGTCAATGGGCCCAAGCGACATGCTCTCTACTGTAACTCAGGCTAAGGTTCGGCGTTCTTCTCTGAGCGCTTCAGCTCTGCAGCTTGTGCTTCTGGGCGGATGGCCAATCGATGAACTCGGTGGAGTCGTTCTTTGCCCAGAATTCGCGCTCATCCTCTTCAACTCGAAACTCAGGAACCTGCTTCTTCACTCTTTCTCCACTGTAGGCAATTGTAGCGCGCGCCCCCAGGCGTGCCGCGGCGACACTCGTGGTGCCGTCAGATTAGTGAAGCAAGGGCAACTGCAAACTGGATGTCTGCGCGAGAGGCCTATAGGCGGGGAAAGGGAGGGAAAACAAGACTTACGCATTTCCCAATAGCGCAAGAGAGCAGAAGCCGCAGAAAAAGGCGCCGTCTCCCTCCCACCTGCAACGCGATTATCGCTCC
>JBEKOZ010000204.1:0-7743 GCA_049521275.1 Bryobacteraceae bacterium
GATCGCGGCCCTTACGACGCGAGTTGCGGGGCATAGCGCTTCACTTTGATATCGTCCTGATGAAGGCGGGCCTGCGCTAGATCGTAGGCGGCTTGGACTCGCAACCAGTGGTCGGCGTTCGACCAGCCGGCTTTTTCGAGGCGAATGGCCATTTCGGGCGATATTCCGGCCTGACTGTTGATGACGCGGGACAGGGTATGGCGGGCCACGCCAAGGATTTTGGCAGCTTCGGTGACGCTCAGGCCTAAGGGATCGAGGCAGGCATCCTTGATGGAATGGCCGGGATGCGGCGGGTTTTTCATAGGCATTGTCAGGTCCTTTCTAGTGGTAATCCACCAAATCAACGTCGAACGCGTCACCATCCACAAAGCGGAAAATGATCCGCCAGTTACCCGATATCGTAACGCTCCACACGCCCTTCAGACCGCCCTTGAGGGAGTGAAGGCGGTAGCCCGGTAAATCGAGGTCGGACGCGTGTTGCGCTCTATCCAGATGACCCAGCACGTCCGCGATGCGGCGCGCCTGATCGGCACGGACCTTGCTCGGGTCCCCTTGGTAGAGGCGTTTCAAACCCCGGTGCCGGAACGTCCTGATCACCAGGATAGCGTACCGTGTATCGGTACAGATAGCAAGAAAAATGACTTGTAGTGAATCGGCGTTACTTGAAATCAGTCACTGGTCAGTGCCCAATGCGCCGGGATGCCGGTGAATGGGATGATACAAGTTGCGTCCTTCTCCGCTGCTGGCCATTTTTCTGATCGTCGCTGTCGATGTCCTGGGGCTCACGATCATGATTCCGCTGCTGCCGTTTTATGCCGAAAAACTGGGGGCGTCGCCGTTTCAGGTGGGCTGGCTGATCGGGGCGTATGCGGCTTGCCAGCTGGTATCGGGTCCGCTGCTGGGGAGATTGTCGGACTCGACGGGCCGCAAGCCGCTGCTGCTGGTGAGCCAGGTGGGCACGTTTATCGGGTTCATCATCACGGCATTCGCTCCCTCGCTGTTCGTTTTATTTATTGCGCGCATGATCGATGGGGCGACGGCGGGGAATCTGTCGCTGGCGCAGGCCTACATTTCCGATATCACCAAACCGGAGGAGCGGGCGAAATCGTTCGGCGTGATCGGCATTGCCTTTGGGATCGGATTCCTGATCGGTCCCGCGGTTTCGGGGATTCTGGCCAAGTCCAGTTATCAGTATCCGGTGTTTGCGGCGGCGGGATTGTCGGCGCTGAGCATCCTGGCGACGGCGACGCTGTTGCCGAAGGCGGAGCCGGCGGGACGCGATCCGGGCCGGCGGCTTTCGTTGATCGCGTGGGGCGAATACGTCAAGTATTTTCATCAGCCGCGACTGGCGACGCGGTTGTGGCAGTTCCTCTGTTTTATTTTCGCGTTCTCGATGTTCACTTCCGGGTTCCCGTTGTTCGCGGAGCGGAGACTCACCTGGCACGGCACGCCGTTCGGGCCGGAGCAGACTGGATTCGTGTACGCGTGGGCGGGATTCCTGGGCATCCTGACGCAGGGTCCGGCGCTGGGGCTGCTGGTGAAAAAACTCGGGGAAGCGACGTTGAACAGGATTGGATTCGCATGTTATGTGGTGGGCTATGCGTTGCTGGGGTTGGCGCATTCTATTCCGACCCTGGTGCTGGCCGCGACGGTCGCGGCGTTCGGACAGTTGATCCGTCCGGCCCTGACGAGTCTGATTACCAAAGCGGCGCCGAAAGCCGAGGTCGGGAGCGTGCTGGGGTTGCAGCAATCGCTGACCTCGGTGGCTCAGATTGGCGGGCCGCCGTTTGCGGGGTTCCTGATTCAACATGGCGCGCTGACGACGTGGGGGCTCGCCGCGGCCGCGATTACGGCGCTGGGGCTTGTGCTCGCGTCAAGGCCTGATAGCTCAGCAGCAGCATCCTAGGGACGTGGAAGCATCCTTTATAGTTGTTGCCTTTCGCGGTGTTTGTTAAGTTGCCGCGGCGGTCGCAATAGCCGAACCACTCGCCGTGATCGGGATCGGAAAAATGGGCGAACGCGTAAGCATCGACGCGTTCGAGCCAGGTAAGAAATCGCTGCTCTGACGTCAGGCTGTAAGCCAGCGCGCTCGCGTAGATCGCCTCCGTATGCGGCCACCACAGTTTCATATTCGCTTCGAGGGGCAGAGGCGGCAGGCCGTCGACATCCATGAAATAATACAGGCCGCCGTACTCGCGGTCCCAGCCGAATTCGAGCGCGCCTTCGATGGAATCGAGCAGCAGGGCGCGCATGCGTTCGTCGGGGCCGGCCTGGAGAAGAAACCAGGAAGCTTCGATCGAGTCGCCGGGGCAGAACAGGCGGCCTTCGGGAGTATCGGCGGGCGCGTGTTCGAGAAAGATGCGGCGGCGGGGATCGTAGAAGACGAGTGACTGGTCGAGGCAATCGCGTAGCACCTCGCGATAGCGCGGATCGGGATCGATACGCGCGATTTCGGAGGCCATCGAGGCGGTCACCATCACGTCGGCAAGCGACAGGGGTTGTGCGGGACGGCCTAACAGAGTTGGGTCCTTAATCCATTCGCGGATTTGCCAGAAGAGCCCGATGGCTTCGGCGCGCAATGCCGCGTCGCCGGTGGCTTTCGAAAACTCCAGCATTCCGAGCATCGCGAAGACTGCGGCGTAGGGCTTGCGCTGATAGAACGAGGGGCGGCCTTCGCGGGTGAGGCTGAAATAGTAGCGGCCCTGGGGGTCGCGCGCGTGGCGGCCTAAGAAATCGAGGATGAGGCGCGCGGCGTCGAGAAATTCCTGGCGGGGTTCGAGCTCGTTATAGAGCTTTGCGAACATCCACACGGCGCGGCCCTGGAGCCACACATATTTCCGGGAGTCGTAGACCGCGCCTTCGCGCGTGAGGCAAGTGAAGTAGCCGCCATGCTGGTGGTCGAGCGAGTGACGGAGCCAGAAGGGAATGACATGATCGAGGAGTTCGGAACGGTATCGTTGGGCGAGAGGGATCAAGTATCGACAGTATCACTTGGAAAGGGCGGCCAATTGTTTCGCCAAGCGGTCCGGGATATCGCGATCTTCCTGGCCTAACCTGTCCTGGTTGCGAAGTTCCAGGCTGAGATCGTAGGCGCGTTGCAGCTCTTCGCGGGCCGCTTTGAAATCGTGGAGGCGGGCGTGAATTTCCGCGATCGCCGCCACGGCATGCATCATGTTGACTTTATAGCGGCCGGAATCCTGATGCTTGGCGAGCAGATTCTCCCAGGTCGCTGTCGACCACTTCAGATCCTCGAGAGCCTCGGCGTCGCGCTGGGATGCCGCGAGGCACAGACCGAGAAGATAGGCGCTGTGGGCCTGGTCGTCGCGGCTGCGCTCGCTGCCCGGATTTTTCGCGATCAGCTCGCTGGCCACGTCGAGCGAGGTGCGCAGCGATTTTTCGGACGCCGCGTAGTCCGCCATCTTCAGATAGGCACGGCCGATCTGGTCGTCGAGCAGCATAATGTCGCGGCGCACTTCGAAATTCGCGGGATCGGCCTGAAAGAGGCGTTCGGAGATCGCGAGGCCTTTACGGCTCATCTCGAGAGAAGCCTTATAGTCGCCGGTGTGCTCCAGCAGGGAGCCCAAGCGTTGATACACGTTGCTGACATCGCGGACGCCGACGGCGTTGGACGGGTTGGCCACGGCCAAAGCCTCGCGAATCTGCAACGCGAGTTCATAAGTACCGCGGGCCTCCTCATAGCGTCCCAGATTGGTTTCATTCGGACCGCCGAGCGAATCGCCGATGCGCACCAGATCCATGGAGTATTGCTGCTCGATCGCTTCATCGCCGGGATGTTCCGCGAGGAGTCCTTCGCGAATTTTAAGGGCCTTCTGGTTGAGGTCGTAGAAGGCCTGCGCGTGACCTTCCATTTTCTGGCGATCGCCGGCGACGCGATAGCTTCTGGCAAGGTCGGAGCGGACGTCGACATTCTTCGGGTTTTTCGCATAGAGCGCTTCGCGGATTTCGAGCGCCTGCCCGATATGCGCCTCGGCCGACCGGGGATCCGCCGTGCCGTCGAGCAGTTCGCCCAGGCGCATGTGCGCGTCGGCCACGGCGAGGTTCGCGAGGACGCTGCCATCTTTGGCGCTGATCTTCTCGCGCATCGCGAGTTCCTTGCGGGCACTGGCGATGGCTCCGTTGATGTCGCCCAGGTTGGGATATCCAATGCGGTACTGCACTTCGCCGATTTTCTTATAGGCCTCTGCCAATTCGCGTTCGAGTGAGAGGTCGTTGCCGGATTCGCGCTCCAGCTTGTCGAGATAGGTCTGCGCGCGTTCGACCAGCAAGAGCCGCGCGGGGGTGGAGCCGGGGAGATCGCGAATGGCGTCGCTGATCTCGAACAGGATGCTGTTGGCGAGAGCGCGAACATCGTTGAAGCGGGCTCTCGTCCGCGTCTGTTCGTGCAGGGTGGCAACGATTCCGCCGGTGAGCGTCACGACGATGGATAAAGCGGCTGTGACGGCGAACTTGTTGCGTCCCAGAAACTTTCCCGCGCGATAGGAAAACTTGTCGCTGCGCGCGATGACGGGAAGGCCTTCCATGTGGCGGCGGATGTCCTCGCTGAACTGCTCGACCGAGGTGTAGCGGCGCATGGGGTCTTTCCGCAGCGCCATCAAAACGATCCAGTCCAGGTCTCCGCGCAGGTGTTCGCTGAGTTTATCGGTCGCCACGGCGCCCTCCAAGGGAAGGCGCAGAACCGTGCTGGGGCGCTTGGGGTCATGCTCGAAAATGGACTGGAGCATGTCGGGCAACACTTTTTCATCCGCCTCGAAGGGGCGATGTCCGGTGAGCAGTTCATAGAGCACCACGCCGAGCGAATAGACATCGCTCGCGGTGGTGATGGTTCCGCCGCACAACTGTTCCGGACTGGCATAGGCGGGGGTCATGGGCTGCTCCCCCAGCGTTTGCGGAGAAGGATTGTCGAAACCGGCGAGGAGGTTCTTGGCGATGCCGAAATCCATCAGCTTTACGACGCCTTCGTCGGTGACCAGGATATTGGACGGCTTCAGATCGCGATGTACGATCAGGAAGCGGTGCGCATACTGCACGGCGGAGCAGGCCTGGCGGAACAACTCGAGGCGTTCGTTCAAGCCCAGGTCGTGGGAGGAGCAATACTCGTCGATGGGCCGCGCGTTGCGGACATGCTCCATGACGATATAGGGCTCGCCGTCCGTGGTAACGCCGCCATCGAGCAAACGGCAGATGTTGGGATGCTCCAGGTTGGCCAGAATCTGGCGCTCATTCTGGAAGCGGCGAAATACCTGATCGCCGTCGTGGCCGGGCCGGAGCAGCTTGATGGCAACCTGCTTGCGGTATTGTTGATCGGCGCGGGAGGCGAGATAGACGACGCCCATTCCGCCGCGGCCAAGCTCGCGCTCGACACGATACGGGCCGATCTGCCAGTCACCCATGGAGGCGCCGCCCTCCGATCTTTCCGCAGGCTTGAAAACGACCGGCGTCCTGGTTCCGAATTTCTCGTCGTAGAGGTGGGACGCGAGACGGCGGAGATGCTGGTCCGCTCCGCAGGTCTCGTCGAGAAACGTCTGCCGGTCGGGGCGCGGAACGCTGTGTTCGTCCAGTCTCGCTCTAATCTCGTCGAAGGGCACGTCGGGCATGGTGCGGATAGAGAATTGGCTATCTCTGGTATATCGGATGTTTTCGGCAACCCCTTTAGCTGCTTCAGATAGTCATACGTCTAGACATACAACCCTGTGTAAATCGACACTTAGTACCTACACCCACTTACTTTCCCCGTCGATCTTAACCACTTTAAGGGGAACCTTATTGAGCCGCCTTACAGTATTTGCGTGTGAATCGCAGCCCATCGTGCTGGAAGGATTGTCGAAAGTCCTTGCGTCGTGCGACGATCTGGAGTACGTCGGAGCCGCCGCCAGCCTGGCCGACACGCTCGACGCGCTGCGACGACAGCAGCCCGACGTGATGCTGATCGGGCACACGGCTGGACTGAAGGTCGTGTTCCAGTTCATCTCCGACGTGAGAAGCACTTCTTCGTCCTGTCAGCCGATTCTGTGGGTCAACGACCTGGCGGAGATTGACTGCTTTCGCGCGCTTCAACTGGGTGCGCGCGGCATTTTGAAGAAGACACTGCCGGTCGCGTCGCTGGTCGAATGCGTGCGGTCGGTAGGACGCGGAGACGTATGGATCGAGGGCACGTTGTCGGACCAGGTGGTCGGCGCGCTCGACCGGCGATCCGCGCCCCGGCTGACGCCGCGGGAAAAAGAGATCGTGCATCACGTCTGCGGCGGATTGAAGAATAAAGAAATCGCCGAGGCGCTGCGGATCACGGCTGGAACGGTGAAGGTCCACCTGATGCACATTTTCGAGAAGACTGGTGTGAAGGATCGTTTCGAACTCGCGGTGCATGGGCGGAGAATGCTCGGGGTGGAGCATGCGGTGGAGGCGGGCAGGGTAGAGAGCCGGGTGTTAACGCAGACGGGGAGTTAAGGGTCGCGGTCACACCGGCGCGGTTGGGTCCGCATGCTTACGCATGGCGGTTCGGGGCTCGGAAGCAGCGTTGGGTGGCTGAAGAAACCGCTTCCTGCGGTCGCGGCTCGGAAGAGGCTGCGGGGAAACTCAAAAGACCGCTCCCGGTGGTCGCGGCTCTATGGCGTGTGAACGAGGCTGCGCCCACTTAGCGTGATCCGCACTAAAGTACCAGGGCACATCAGGCGAACTACTGGGTACGGTGACTTCGCCTCAAAGCATTGCCAGTGGACCGCCCCTTGCCCGTAAAAGAGGCATCCGGCTTGAAAACGTACTGCGCAATCCTTGGGCGCGGGCGTCGATTCCTTCTCTTTCCGATCTCTATTTCGCCGCGGTCCTGATCTGGGTTTGCATGAGCGGAGGCGCGGCCGGGTGGGAAGCGCTGCTGGCGGACGCGGATATCGGCTGGCACATCCGCACAGGCCAATGGATTGTCGACCACCGCGCCGTGCCGCATCACGACCTGTATTCCTTTTCCAAGCCCGATGCGCCCTGGTATGCCTGGGAGTGGGGGAGCGACGTCATCTTCGGGGCGCTCCACCGGGCGGCGGGGCTGAAGGGCGTGGTACTGCCGGCCGGAGTGATGATCGCGTTATTCGCCTGGATGCTGCTGCGGCGGATGGTGGGGCGTGGGGTGCATTTATTGTGGGCGATGATCGTGTCGCTGCTGGGAGTCGGGGCGGCGTCCATGCATTTTCTGGCTCGACCCCATTTGTTCACGCTGCTGTTTCTCTCGATCTCGATGTGGATGATCGAACTCGACCGCGAGCAAGGCAGCCCGCGCACGGCACGGCGCCTTTGGTTGCTGGTTCCTCTCACTATCCTGTGGACCAATCTGCACGGCGGATTCCTGGCGCTGATCGCGGTGCTGGGACTGACTGCGGCGGGAACGGCGATCGAGGCATGGCTGGGAAGCAGGGATTTCCGTCCCGCGGCGCGCTACGCCGCGCTGGCGGCGGCTTGCTCAGCGGCATCGCTGATCAATCCGTACGGCTATCACCTGCACACCCATATCGCCGCGTATCTGCGGTCGGACTGGATTCGCAACGTCATTCAGGAGTTTCAGTCTCCGGTGTTTCGCAATGAGAACGTCCTGCAATTCGAGGCCCTGATGCTGATTGGGCTGATCGCCGCCGGCCTACTGTTCAAACGCCGGCGCGTCGTTGAAGGCTTATGGATCGTCTACTTTGCGCACATGTCTCTTGGCAGCGTCCGCCATGTGCCCATTTTTGTGATCGT
>JBEKOZ010000205.1:0-7731 GCA_049521275.1 Bryobacteraceae bacterium
AGCGCCGGTGCCCGTACAGGCCCCTTGCCAACCCGAGAAAACATATCCCGCGGCGGGCGTTGCGGTCAGCGTCACGCTTGCTCCCGCCGTTTCGAAGCCAGACGACTGTGAGACGGTGCCGCCGGCGCCGGCCGTGATGGTGAGATAGTACTCGGTGGTGTAAGAGACGCTTGCCGAAGCTCTCGGCGCCCCGCAAGCAACCGAGATGGTCTGGGCGCTGCCGCTGCTCACATATTGTGTTCCGGTCGTCCCCGCTTGCGGAGTCGCCACACCGAGCTGATGCGAGGTTCCAGGCAGCCAGTTCAGCGTGGCTGGGGTAGAAACCGTCTGTCCGTCGGCAAGGACCTGGAGGCCCGGCGGAGTGGTCGTGACCGCATACGCCACTGCCGGAAACACCTGACGAATTCGCTGGTTCCCGGTATCGGCCACCAGCACGCTGCAGTTTGGACCGATGATGACGGCGTTCGGCTGGTTCAATGAATAACTGGTGGCGGGACTTCCGTCGCCATTGTAGCCCGCGACAGGCGTAGCAGAGGGAATCCCCGCCACGGTGCTGATAATCCCGTCGGCGCCCACCTCGCGCACGACGTCATTCCGGGTGTCCGCGATAAACAGATTGCCGTAGGAATCGACAGCGACAGCGGCCGGGCTTCTGAGCGTCGCGGAGATAGCGGGCCCCCCGTCCCCCGCATAGCCTTCCGCGCCCGTTCCAACCAGGGTCGCGATGTTGCCGTCCGTGGTGATTTTTCGAATCAGGTTGTTCCCCGTGTCGGCGACATAGAGTGCGCCTGTCGAATCGGTCGCCAGCCCCTGCGGATTATTAAACGGCTGCGACAAAGCAGTTCCGGTCGGCGTCGGAGGCGCGCCTAGTGTGCCCGTCCCTGCATACGTGGCAATGTTTCCATTCGGCGTAATCACCCGAATCCGGTTCCCCGCCTCTTCCAGAATGTACAAATTGCCGCTCTTATCCCCCGCTACCGCGACATCCACCGGGTTGTCCACCACCGCGTTGTATGCCAACGCACCGTCGCCGGCATCGATAATCTGATCGTCACCGGCAAGATTCACCAGCGCCCCTTGGGGCGTAACCATGCGCACCACGTCGTTCCCCGAATCCGCGAAATAAAGGTTTCCCTTGCTATCCATGCTGATTCCGCGCGGAGCGTTCAACCGGGCACTCAAGGCGATGTCATCGGTGACGTCCCATGCCTGCTGTCCGTTCCCGATGAAAGCGGAGATGCTGGAGGCGCCGGCCGAGAGGCTGAATTGCCGGATACGATCTGCGCCGGTGTCGGAAAAGTAGAGGGAGTCTCCATTAAGGTAGAGATTCTCGGGAGTGTAGCTCACCAGACCGTTGCCGCCAATCGTGCTGATGAGTCCGCTCGTGGCCGCCACGAACCGGACGCGGTAATTGGGCCCATCCGCAATCAGCAGGTTGTTCTGCGGATCGATCGCGATGCCCGCTAAACTGATATTGGCGGTGATCGCATACCCGCCGTCCCCGCTATCGCCGCCTGTCCCGGATCCGGCGTAATTCGAAATCACTCCGTTGGTGGCAATCCGGCGGACCCGGTCGTTGCCGATGTCCGCGACATAGAGATTCCCGGCTGTGTCGAACGCCAGGCTTCCTGGATTTTTCAATTCGGCGGTGTTGGCTTGGCGCCCGTCGCCGAAGGAACCGGCCTGACTGGGTGTACCTGCGATTACGCTGGTGATTCCGGCTGTGGAAATCTCCCGGACCAGTTGATTACCCGTATCCGCCACATAAATGTTCCCGAGATGATCGAGCGCGATGCCGCTGGGCGCGTTGAACGCCGCCGTGGCCGCCGTGCCGTTGACTCCGTCGAATGCGGCGTTGCCGGTCCCCGCCACCTTGGACATGATCCCGCTGGGCGAAACCATGCGAATCTCGTTGTTTCCAGTGTCGACGATGAGCAGATCGCCGCTCGCGTTGAACACGATCGCCGAAGGTGAATTCAGGCTGGCATCGATCGCGAGACCGCCGTCGCCGGCATTTATATTATTGCCGTTGCCGGCAAACGTATGGATCACTCCCTGGCCGTCCACCATCCGAATGCGGTTGGAGCCGGAATCGGCGATGTACAGGTTCCCCGAGGAATCAAACGCCAGCCCCGCCGGATAAGAAAGAGTCGCCGAGATCGCCGGACCCCCGTCGCCGGAGGGCCCTTGATTACCGAATGCTCCGGTTCCCGCGACCAGCCATAGAAGTCCGGTGGAATCGATCCTCACCACTTGATGAGCCTGGCGCAAAGAAACGTAGACGTTCCCTTTGCCATCGCTCGCGACCGCCACGGGCAGATTCAGACCAGCCGCCAAGGCCGGGACGCCGTTCGGCGCGCCGGGTGTTTCACCCAGTATGGTGGTAATCACGGATTGGGCTTGGCCGCACGCCGCTACTGCTATTAAGAGAGCAAGTTGAAATAATTTTGACTTCATATCTGTTTTCCGAGAGTTCATGTGCGCCCTCAGTAAGTAAAACTCAAGCCGACTTCCACTTGATTTTTTCGCGACTCGTAACCCGGTCCTTGAAACGTGTCGGCGAACCACCGCGTAAAGCGCCCCTCGCCCATGGCCTTGAACTTGCCGTACTCAAACAACTTGTACCCGACGCCCCCGAAGGCTCCCACCAGATTATTGTGGTTCGGAGCGACCGGTATCTCGTTATAACTGGTGGAACTGTCCGGAAACGTGGTGGCCGTTCCCGTGCGGATGTCGCTGACGTGCCGGAACGTGCCGCCTCCCAGGGCGTATGTCTGGGCGAGCCATCCCAGGCCGCGCGGAGCCTTGACGCGAAAGATGTAATAGCGCACCACCAGAGGAAAATCCCAATAGTAGGAGCGCGTGTCTTGGGTGATCGATGTCACGGGACGATTGTCGTAACTCGAGTTGGGATCCTGTACGCCACTCTTAATCTGCGCGAGCTGCGTATATTCTTCCTGATGGCGAAAGAAATCCAGGCCCACCGTGAGGTGATCGTTCAGGCGATACTCGCTGGTCAGCCCAAAACCCAGCTTTGCTCCGGCGGACTGCGCGAAGTACCCGGCGCTCTGGATCGGATTAATGGTGTTCACCGTCACATACTGCGTTTGAAAGAAACGCTCGGGAAAGTATTCCACTCGAAATCCAAAAGAAAAGCGCGGCGTTTGTACCGTGGTGTCGGTACCGGGCGTGTTGTCCTGGTTGACCGTGGGAACGGGAGGCGCAGCGGGCTGCTGAGGGGTGCTTGTCTGCTCCGCGCCGCCGCTCTGCGCGAACGCCGGGGACGCCAGCAACGCGAAAGCGCACAACGTGAATCGAGCATGCTTCGAGATGTTGATCATTTTCTGGTCTCAGAACCGCAGCCGCACCGAAAGCTCGATCGACCGCGGGCCGCCCGATCGGAATAAGGAATTTACCGCTCCGCCAAACGACTGGTTCAACATCTCCGTGACAATACCGAAGTTCGGACTAGCCAGATTTGCTCCTTCAAACGGCGAAGGATTGGCAAAATTCGGATGATTGGAGATGTTATACGCCTGGGCAGCCACACTCAGGACCAGGCGTTCAGTAATGGGGATCGCGCGCCGCAGTCCCATGTCCAGCTGCTGCGCTCCGAAGCCGCGAAGCGCGTTCCGCCCCAGATTCCCTTGCTCGAACCCGGTCACGATGTCGAAGGCCTCGATGTTCAATTGCCGGCCTCCCGGCACGGCGGGGTTGTAAACCCAGGTAGGATATGCCCCGTTGTACTCGGGACGGACTTGCGCGAAGAGGCCGACAGTCGAGTTTACGTCGCCGTTGGTGGAGGTTTCGGTCGTGACCGTGGTGCCGTTAATGCTGACCGCGCCGCTGGCGTTCGAACTGATGGTCTGCAAGTCGAACGGCAGGCCCGTCCGCGCCGTCTCCACAAAATCCACATACCAATGGCGCAGAGGGCTCCAGAACCAACCCTTTTCGGGCGCTGGAAGCCGGTAGGATCCCGACAAGCTCAGATTCTGCCGGATGTCGTAATCGGAGTCCCCTTGCTGTCCGCCGCCATAGAGCGTCGCGAACCCGCCGCCGCCGCCGCCGTCGCTCGACGCGGTGTCGATCGAATGAGACCAGGTGTAACTCAACTGCATCTGCAAGCGATCGCTCAGACGTTTGCGGAACTGCATCTGCATACCGTTATAAGAAGAGGTAGCCCCGTTGGTAGCCTCCGTCACGATATCGTAGGCGTCCGAGTAGGTGGGAGACGTCTGGTTGCGCATCAGGTTGCTGCCTCTCGTCCCCGCATATCCCAGGCTCAACAAGGCCCCGGAACCGAAGTGTTGTTCGAGCGTGACGTTCCATTGCTGGATCTGCGGCGTCACCAAAGCCAGCGCCGCCGTCGTAATCTGCCCGTACGGCCGGGTAGGTGGCAGCAACGGCGCATCCAGATAGAGCGGAGCCAGAGGAAACGGCACTTCCGAGACCGTCGTTACCGACTGATAAGGTGCGCCGCTGAACGCTCCGGCGGTGGTGCCGTAACCGAGGTCATAAAAAACCCCAAACCCGGTGCGGAACATCAGCTCGTACCCTGGCTTGGTATTCACCTCGTAAGCGAGTCCGATGCGCGGCGCCAGGTCCCACCATTTCGTCGGGTAAATGGGATCGTTTTGCGTAACCCCCGCCACCGGATTCCCCGACAGCGCAAACGGCTTCTCCCCCTGGCGGGCATTCGGCGCCGGATTTACATCCCAGCGGACACCGTACGTAACCGTGGCCCTCTCGGTCAGACGCCAGGTGTCCTGGGCGTACGCCGAGAAATTGAGATAAGTAGGATATACCGCCGGCAGGCTCGACGTCACCACCGCGTTCAGAGCGGAACCTGACGTCAGAGCGTAACTATTTGCCGTGAGTCCGTTGATCGCGTTGGCCGCGATCCCGTTGAACGATACATTCTCGCTATACGGCAGCCGGTCCGTGGTCACCAGGATTCTGCGGATATCCACACCCGCCTTTCCGTGATGGTTTCCCACCACCTTGGTGACGGAATCCACTACGTTATACTGCTGCTGTTCGCTGACGTTCCTGCCGCCATAGCTATAACCGGCCACGCCCAGCATGTTCAGGTTGAAACTGCCGGTCAAACTCGTCACGCCCGCGGGGAACACGTCCGCGGCAGTCAGCGGAACCGCGCCCCCAAAGTTGTCCATGATGGAGTAATCCGTCGAAGAAAACCGCGAGTAATTGACCCGCAGATCGTTCACCATGCCGCTCGAAAGGATGGTCCCCAGACCCGCCGTGAAAAGATCCGAATGGGAGGACTGGTGTGTCAGAACATTGGCCGCGGTAATTTCCGACCCGCGGCGCTCGCTCGAGGACGGCGACAGCGAGTATCTCAGAAACAGCGTGTTCTTCGCGTTGATGATCTGGTCCAGACGCAGGCTGGCGGACTGGCTGAAGGCTGGATTCGACACCACCGCCTGGTACTGCGCCGCGCCATCCGTCAGAGCCACGCCGTTGGGGATGGGAAACGCGTTCAGGAAAGGCTGTAACGGCGCCGACGTCGCTTGCCGCGTACTGACCGCCGGCACATCGGAAATAATCGTGTACGGCGCGCTGACGCTCAGTTGATCGAACGAGGCGAAGAAGAACGTCTTGCCTTTGATCAGCGGTCCGCCAACAGTTCCTCCCGGGCGATTCTCGCGCTCCGGACCCCGCCCCAAACCCAGGGAGTTTGCGAACCAGTCGTTCGCCTCCAACCTCTGACTGCGAAAGTAGTAATAGAGCGATCCATGAAAATCGTTGGTGCCTCCGCGGCTGGTCATCGCGATTTGCGCCCCGGGCGATCTGCCGAATTCGGGTGCGATCGGCGACGTCTGCACATTCATTTCCTGCATCGCGTCGAGGGAAATCAGCTCCGTCGACACCGCTCCCGGCGCCGCGCCACCGCCGCCGAACCCGCCAAATCCACCGCCGCGGCCGCCTCCGCCACCGCCGCCGACTGCCGTATTCATACTCACGCCGTCCAGCGTGTAGTAATTGGTGTTCGACCGCAGCCCGTTGGCATTGATCCCGCCGTCGGCCCCTGTGCCGCCCGCCGCCGACGACACGCCCGGCGCCATCAACACCAGCGATTCCGCGCTAAGCCCGTTGTTCGGAATGTTTTCGACATAACTGTGCTGCAGCGGCACTCCCTGCGCGGCGTCGTTCGAAATCAGATCGACTTTATCTTTCACGTCCACGATGGTCGCCTGCGCCTCCGCAACCTTCAACTCCACCACCAGCGTCTTCCGGTCGCGGACACTCAACACCAGGCTCTTCAGTTGATACTTTTGAAAGCTCGTCTTTTCGATCTCGATCGAATAATCGCCGGGTGTCAGCGCGTCAAAGATGACATATCCCCCCGTGGGCGTCTGCTGATGATAGATGGTCCCGCGCTGGGTGTTGATTAAAGTGATGCTCGCATCCGGCACCATCGCGTCGGTGGAGTCGGTGACGGTGATGGTCAGCGACGCGAAGTCCTGGGAAACAAGCGCACTGGCGAAACAGCCCAGCAGAAAAGGAACAGCCACCCATCTACGCACGCGCAGGCACACCACGATTCCGAGGAGTAAAGATAATTTCAAGACGAATGCTCCCACCGTACTGCACCCCTAATCGGTGCGTCCGGTGTCCATCAAATATTGTATCTCGAAAGACGCGCCCCGGATTCAATTCGATTCCTCGCAATTGTGAAGAAGTGTAACACAGGCCGCCTAGGAGATTGGCAGCGAACGGATCTGATATCCTGTCCCGCGCACGCTGAGAATCATCTCCCGTCCATCCCCGATCTTTCGCCGAATCCGGCTTACATGCGTGTCGATGGTCCGGTCGAAAGGGGCCGGCAGGCGATTGTAAAGTCGCAGGCAGAGCCGCTCGCGCGACACCGCTTTTCCGAAAGAGCGCATCAGGTATTCCAGAATTTCGATTTCCATGGCGGTCAGCTCGACCGGTTCGCCCCTGAAGTAAACCTCGCGCGACCTCGGCACCAGGCGCAATTCCCCGATCTGAATCTCCTCGAGCAGCGCCGCCGGATCCGCCGCCACCCGGCCGGCTTTCGACCGGCGCAGGATCGCATCGACCCGCGCCAGCAGCTCATCCGGATAAAAAGGCTTCGCCAGATAGTCGTCGGCGCCCGCCCGCAACCCGGACACCCGGTCGTCTCGCTCGCCTTTCGCCGACAGCATCAGCACCGGTACCTGGTTCTGCTCGCGAATCCGCTGGAGCAGCTCCACGCCTTCGAGAATCAGCAGGTCATACGCTTCTATCTGGGCCCGCCGCAGGCCGCGCTCGCTATCCGCTTCAAATTGCACGACATACCCGGACTCTTCGAGCAACTCGCAGAGCGTTGCCGAAAGCTCGAGATCCTCATCCACCACCAGCAGCTTCATTGTCACAAAACTTCACAATTGGACGCGAACGGCGGAAGCCCGGTTCCTATTTCTTCATCGCCACCCGCACCCCGGTCGGACGGATATCCATGCGGTCGATGTTGTATCCGATCTCAAACTTCTCGCCGATATGCGCCGTTGGATAGAGAGGCATGAAGAACGTTTTGACCAGAAAATCGAGCACCGAGCCCGTAGCCGCCACTCCCGACACCTCCACCCGCGTCAGGTCCACAGTGCAGAAACCGCCGCCCGATTCGAGATGGATCGAAATGGTGACTGGCCGCTCACCCTCGATCAGGCGCTCCATGAACCACCCGCTCGCCTTGCCCTGCGCGTG
>JBEKOZ010000206.1:0-7726 GCA_049521275.1 Bryobacteraceae bacterium
CGTCTGCGCGCGGCGCAATATACGTTTGAGGATCAATTGATCCAGATCGTGCTGGCGGCGGAGCAGCAATATTGGGCGGTGATCGGCGCGCGTGAAAATGTGCGCGTGGCGGAGGAAGGACTGAAGCTGGCGGATACGGCGTTGACCCGGGCGAGAAGGGAACTGGAACTGGGCGCGTCGTCGCCCCTCGATATTTTTCAGCCGGAGCAGAGTTACGCCAATGCGCAACTGTTGCTGACGCAGGCGCGCTATGCACTCGAACAAAATGAGAATTCACTGCGGCTGCAAATGGGCGCGGATCTCGATGCGAAGTACCGCAGCATGCCGATCGTATTGACGGAGCAGGTGGCGCCTCCGCCTTCATCTGCGTTGGATAAGGAAAAGCTGGTGGCGCAGGCGCTGACCTTCCGCCAGGATTTGAAAGCGACGCGGCAGGCGCTGGACGTGGACGACCTCATGATCCGGCAGGCGAACGATCTACTGCGGCCGAGTTTGATGTTAACGGGACAATATGGATCGTCGGGGACGGGCGGGCCGCAATATATTTTGCAGAACGCATTCAGCGGAGGAGCCCCGCAGGTGGTCACGGTGCTGCCGGGCGGGGTGACGGACGCGCTGGGACAGATGTTCGGGTTCGGATTACCGACCTACGGATTTGGATTGACGCTGAGTCTGCCGTTGAAGAATCGCGTTGCCGCATCGAATCTGGCGGACGCGGCGGTCAATAAGAAGATGGACGCCTTTCGTGTGCGCGTGGCGGAGCAGGGAGTGCGATTGCAGGTGTTGAATGCGATCAGCACACTCGAGAGTAGCCGCGCCAGCGTGAATTTGGCGAAGACCGCTCGGGACCTGGCGAAAAAACGGGTGGACGCGGAGCAGAAGAAGTACGAGCTGGGCATCGACACGATCTTTTTTCTATTGACCGCGGAGACGGATTTGACCACGGCCGAATCGCAGCTGGTGACGCAGACCATCAACTTCCGGTTGAGCGAACTGGCACTGCTGAGGGCAGCGGGGACGCTGCTGGAAGAGCGGGGCATCGCGGTACAGTAAAGAAGGCGCCGGGCGCCAGGCGTCAGGCCAGTTCAAGGCCTTGCGCCCTCTTCCAATGGGCCGCATTCGAATCCTTTCAGACAACGTTGCCAATAAGATTGCCGCGGGCGAAGTAGTGGAGCGTCCCGCGAGCGTGGTGAAGGAGCTGCTCGAAAACTCTCTTGACGCTGGCGCGTCGGAATTCCGGCTCGACGTCGAGGCGGGTGGGCGGCGGTTGATTCGTCTTGCCGACGACGGCTCAGGTATGATGCATGACGACGCGCTGCTGGCGTTTGAGCGCCATGCCACCAGCAAACTTTCCGATGTAAAGGATCTCTTATCGATCTCCACGCTCGGTTTTCGCGGCGAAGCTCTGCCCTCTATTGCGTCGGTGTCGCGGCTGCTGCTCGAAACCAAGGCGCGGGAAGAGCGTGTGGGTACGGTAGTCGAGATTGCCGGCGGAAAAATGTTTCGCGTCGAGGAGATTGCGCACTCCGGCGGCACCACGATCACGGTTCGCGACCTCTTTTTCAACGTTCCCGCGCGAAAAAAATTCCTGCGGTCGGAACAAACGGAGATCGCGCACATCGCGTCGCTGGTGACGCATTACAGTCTGGCGCATCCCGGGAAGAGCTTCACGCTGCGCCACAACAACACGGAACTTCTGAGCGTGACTCCGGTCGAGACGCTGCGGGAGCGCGTGTTTCAAGTGTTCGGAACGCAGGTGTTGGAGGACCTGTTCGATCTGGGCGATCACTCGCGCGATCTGAAGGTGCCGCTCGAAGACGACGAACCGATCTCGCGACGTTTCCGGCTGCGGGGATTCGTCAGTTCGCCCGGTGTGCAGAAGATGAACCGCAATTCGATTTATCTATTCGTCAACGGCCGGCTGATTCGGGACCGCTTGCTGCTGCACGCGATTTCAGCGTCGTATTTCAACCTGATGCCTCCGGCGTGCTACCCTTTCGCGCTGCTGTTTCTCGATTGCGATGCGGAGGAAGTCGACGTGAATGTGCATCCGTCGAAGACGGAGGTGCGGTTCCGGCACGGCTCCGTGGTGCACGATTTTGTGCGCGACACCATTCGTGAACGGTTGATGGTGGAGCGGCCGGCGTCGCGGATTCCTTTGCCGAGTCCGCCGCAGCCGGGAGCGGCGTTGCCCTATTCGGAGTTTAGCCAGCGCGTCGAGAACATGACATTCGATTCCCTTGGCGATTCCGTTGGTACCGAAGTGTTGCCGATGCCCCCAACGGCGAATCCGGCAGCTTTTCCGGAGTTCACCCTGCACCGGCCACCATCACCTTTGCCACGGTTCGAGTTTTCAGAGACACCAAGGATTTCCGCGGCCGTGCCGGACACGCACGGACCGTTGTTTGAGGGCGCGGCGCTGCCGGATTTACAGAGCCTTGAGGCGCTTGCCGACCTGCGTCCGCTGGGCCAGATCCACGACAGCTTCATCATCGCCGCAGGCCGCGACGGATTGTGGATCATCGATCAACACGTCGCCCATGAGCGCATTTTATTTGAGCAGGTATTGGCCGCTCGCGAAACCGGTCAGGCCGAGACGCAGCGCCTGCTGGTCCCGCTGGTGATCGGGTTGAGCGCGGCGCAACAAATTGAATACGCGCGCATTGCCGGCGAGTTGGATGGCCTCGGATTTGAGACGGAGCCGTTTGGAAATCGCACCATCGCCGTGAAGTCGACTCCGGCGGGAATCGGTGCGGGGGATGTCGAACGCGTGCTTTTCGAAATTCTGGAGATCGCCGAGAGCGAGCTGCGCAAGGCGTCGCTCGACGATCTGCGGCGCTCCATGGCGGCGTCGATCGCGTGCCGGGCGGCGATCAAAATCAATATGCGTCTGGAGCCTGAAAAAATCGACTGGCTGCTGCGCGCCCTGGCGGCGACTTCATGCCCGATGAGTTGTCCGCATGGACGGCCGATTGCGTTGCGCTACTCCACCCGCGATATTCTTAAGAGTTTTCATCGGATCTGAGCATGGAAAAATATCTTCTTGTTATGGCAGGCGCCGCCGTCGGAGGTTTAGGACGATTTCTACTCGCGTCGGCAATCGGCGCGCGGTTCCCGCAGCGGTATTGGTACGGCACGGTGATCGTGAATGTCACCGGGTGCTTCCTGATCGGCTTGGTGATGACGATTCTCACCGAGCGCCAGGCGAATCCGAATTGGCGATTGCTGCTGGTGGTGGGATTTCTAGGCGGGTACACCACTTTCTCGAGCTTCGCCTATGAAACCTACGGCCTCGTGAGAGACGGAGACTTCCTGAAAGGCTTCGTAAACATCGCGGTCAGTGTGGTGGCCGGGTATCTTGCCCTATGGTGCGGGGCGTTACTCGCGCGGCGTTAATTATACCGGCGCGATCGCCATCAACGCATCGTTGGGATAGAAATGATCCACCGTTTCCGGGGTGATCAGCTGATGCTTCATGAACACCGCGGGAGGGACCGCGCGGCGGCTGAGCAGGTCGACGGCGAGGCGTACCAGTTCCCGGCCGTAACGCTCGGGGAAATACGCCACCGATCCGATCATGCGCGTGGACGGCTCGCGCAATTCGGCCCGCGCTTCGGGCGATGCGTTCTGTCCCATCACGGCACAATGCTCGGCGCGGCCCACTTCCTGAAACGCGCGCATGCCGCCGAGGGCGCTAGAGTCGTTGATCGCGCCCAGCAGCACGCGCGCCTGCCGCCTCGATCGCAAATGCTTCCGCATCATCTCGAAACTCTGTCCGAACTGGCCATCGCCGTCGATATAGGTGACCGGGCAGGAGTCGAGCGAGGGCAGCGTCTCCTTCATCCCCACCAGCATTCCCGTGAGCCGCATGCGAGGCAGACTCCCGGCGCGCGGCAGTTCGAGAAGAATAATTTCTTCTACGATCCCCTGCCAGTTCTGCTTCGCCCATCGGCCCAGGTAGCGTCCGCCAATCAGGCCGGCGCCATAATTATTAGCTCCGAAATACGTGGCGCCAGGGTGCGGGATGTCGATGGCGATCAGCGGAATTTCCGCTTCGCGAAACTTTGCGGCGATAATGGGCGCGACCGTCTCATCGGTTTGAAATTCGATCATCAGGTCGACTTTCTCGCGGATCAGTAACTCGGCGTTGCGTTGGGCGGTGGCGGCGTTATAGCGATTGTCGACCGAGATCAGCTCGATCCCTTCCGATGCGGCGGCGGTGCGCAGACCTTCGGAAACGTCCCGCGAGAATTGATAGTCGGTTCCCTGCGCCGCGTACCCGAAGCGGTAGCGCCTTTGCTTCACCGGGCGCAGGCAGGATTGATACTGGTTGTCACCGATCTTCTCCACCATGCCACAGCGTTCGAGCGTGTAGAGAAGACGGAATACCATCCCTTTATTGAGCCCGGAGCGGATCGCGATATCGCGCAGGCGGAGAGTTTCGCCGGGCGCTTGGAACACTCCCAGAACCTGGGAAGCATGAACGAGGCTCTTAACGAGGTAAGGGTCGCGAGTACGATTCGTGGTGCTCATAACCATCGAGAACGATATCACATTGTGATTGACGCCGTTGATGCAGGCCGTTACGCCAGTCGAAATCAGGCGGGCAAAAGCCAGGCGGCAGTGCCGCGCCGGCAAGCGATCTAAACCAGCCTATAGACATGCGTTGCGGCTCGTGCCGTCGGTTTCGTAGCGCGGAACACGTCATCGGCTTCATCGGACATTTGGCACACAAAGACGAGGGCGGCTATGCTAAGGAAGCGGAGGAAGATTGCAACGCGTTTGTTTTTTGCTAAGTGTCCGGCCGGATAAGTTGGAAGAGTACCGGGCCAGGCATCGCGAAGTTTGGCCGGAAATGATAGCCGCGCTACGCGATTGCGGTTGGAATAATTATTCCTTGTTCCTGCGGGCGGATGGTCTGCTGGTCGGGTATCTGGAAACTCCGAACTTTGAACAGGCACTGGCGGAAATGAAGCGCCGCGATGTGAACAACCGATGGCAGAGGGAAATGGCGCCCTTCTTCCTTTCACAAAATGGCGGCGGGCTGGATCAATTCCCGGATCAATCCATGGTTGCGCTTGAAGAAGTCTTTCATTTGTAATTTCGGCGAATGTGTTTTTCTTTTGAAACAATCATTTGCATGTGTGTGTTTACAATCATTTACAAGCGAATATCGCCTGGATAGAAATTATTGATTTGATCCTCCGGCGTCGATACCGTATGCTTGGATTGTAAGCAAGTGAGCCGGAAAGCTTTAGAAAGCCCCGGCAAAGTCAGTCGTCCTCGAAGACGTCCTGTTTCCTCGCAGAAGATTTTGGCGTATGCGCAACGCGTATGCGCGAGGAAAAAATGCGTCACTAATTCCAGTAGTTGCCGTGTTACCGGCGTGCGCGGGATTAGTTTATTCAGACAACTATTAGACACAGAAAAGGAAACTTATTTAACATGAAACTCTTGAAAATCACCCTAATGTTCGGCGGTCTGCTCGCACTGGCGGCGTCCTTGAGTGCCGAATCGGCTATGGTCAATGTCAACGTTCCGTTCTCCTTCGTGGCGGGCGGCAAGGTATTGCCTGCGGGCAGCTACACAATCGAGGAGCCATCCACCGGCGGCGTTCTCCTCATCCGCGGCAACGAACCGAATTCGTCGGCGATGATTATCGCGGTGAACGGCGGACCGTCTAACGCCACTCACGCGGGAGTCACCTTCAGCCATCGTGGCGGCGCGGTCGTTTTATCGACCGTCAGCGTCCCCGGCGGCTTCAGCTATTCGCTGGTGGCGCCGGAACAGAAGACCGCAGCGGCCGTAAACCTGGCGCTGCCTCGCAAGTAATCCGTTTCGCAAGACGACTGATGTGTTCAAAGACGCGGTCTGGGTTATCCCCAGATCGCGTTTTTCGTTTAAACACGCGCGCTGATCAGATGGCCGAGATTTCCGCGGATCTTCAAGCCGACTCGACGATCGGCAAAATAACGCGCATTCATTTCGGCCGCATCCAGATCGTCGATCTGGTGAAAGCCCATCCCGGCCAGCGCCATCTGAAGCTCCGCGGGCTCGAAGAACAATTGAAACGGTTCGCCCGCGCGCGCTACCCGGTTTGAAAGTGCGTCGAGCGCGGTCCGCTCCAGAAAGCCGAGCTGCGATCGCGAGATGGCGTAATCGAAGACTACCTCACTTTCGGGCGGCAGGGACGCGATCCAGCGCAGCGTGTCGAAGGCGGCGGCGCGAGTTAGATAGGGCACCACGCCGAGCCACGAGAAAAATGTCGGCTCGGTGTTGCTGAATTCCGCCCGGTTCAGCTCTTCGGCGAGATTCTGCTTCGCGAAATCGACGGCAACGAAACTCATTGAGTGAGGAATCGCGATGCCCGCCGACGCCAGCAGGTCGCGTTTCCAGGCTTGCGTGGCGGGATGATCCACTTCGATTACCCGAAGGTCGGCGAATGGATTGCGGTAAGCGAACGTATCGAGACCCGCGCCGAGCACCACGCATTGCCGCACGCCTTGCTCGACGGCGGAGGCCAGCTGATCCTCGGCAAAGCGGCTGCGCGCCGCGACGAATGCGCGCAAGGAACCGGTGCCGATCCTTTCGAAGCCGCCCGGCGACGCTCGCAGCTCAGCCGCGGTTTCCTCGCCCAGGATCGGGAGGGCGAAAGGATCGTCCAGCACTTTCGGTTCGTCCAGAAGCTGGTGGACGGCGCGCCGCATCGCCACACGGAGGGCGGTTTTGCTGGGGATGTGATCGTGCATGGGTGATGTTAAACTGTCAGTGCGCGCTCTCCGTGGCCGAATGGCGGAATTGGCAGACGCACCAGACTCAAAATCTGGCGTTCTTCACTGAACGTGTCGGTTCGACCCCGACTTCGGCCACCATCCCGTCATCACTCAGTCACAATTCGGTCAGCCCACTCGACTAGCGAGACGAAGATTGCCGGGCTGCCGAACTTCGCACCCCAAGCCTCCAGATCGGCTTCCGTGACCCCGCGGGCCCGGGAACAGGCACCGCAAGAGAACACAGGAATGTGTTTCGTCACGACTTTTTCGCGTAGCTCATTCATAGGCGGCAAACCAACAGGGAATATCGCCGCGGCCGTGGCCTTCCGCATGAGGTATGTTGCCTCGCCCGTCAGAAAAATCCGAACTTCGTGCCCTGCGTCGGACAGCGCGAGCCCGTGAGAAAACGGAAAAGACGCGCGAGTGGGGTCATCGGATCCCCAGGAACTTCTCATCAGGATTTTGAGCCTCTTGGGAGGTGCCGAAGATTGCGCATCGGCTGAACCTGATGCGAGCAGGCCAAGCCCAAGTGCCTGGGAGAGACTTGAAAGAAGGCGTCGTCGAATCATGTTCCCCTCCGGCCCCGAGGCCTCTTCGGAGCACAGAAAAGAGTATATCCGGAACTGAGCTTAGGACGCCCCCCGCCCTCGTCCGCGCACTGCCTGACGCGCCCTGGATCGGGTATACTGTGCGGCCGGAGGAAAAATTATGCCAATCTCAGCTTGGCTTGACCTCGCCGGCATTGTGTTGTTTGCTTTGTCCTTGTTTGTGCTCTCCAGAAGAGGAGCGCTCAAAGGGCGACCGCGCGTGACGGCGTTCCTTGCTCTTGGAATTTTTGCTTTGGGCTGGGTAGCAAACCGCCTCGGCTGGTGAGCTGCTGGCGACCACATTCGACGGCCCACCATCACAGACTTTTTCGCATCTCCTCCAACTCTTCGAGCGTTCGCGGCCAG
>JBEKOZ010000207.1:0-8707 GCA_049521275.1 Bryobacteraceae bacterium
GGTGGTGATTTTAGAAGCAGTGTCCGGCCCGATCGCCGGACGAAGGATTGAAGTTCGCGCGGGTACCATCCTGCGCATCGGCCGTACCGCGAAGTCGGATTACGCGCTGGGGGAAGATTCCTATCTTTCCGGGCAACATTTCGCCATCGAAAACGACGGCACGGAGGCGCGCGCCCGCGACTTGGGGTCGAGCAACGGCACGTTCGTGAACGGCGAGCGGGTCACCTCGCAAACAGCCTTGCACGAAGGCGACTCGCTGACGGCTGGAGGAAGCACCTTCACCGTCCACCTGGACAGCACGGCCCAGCCTGCGGAGCAGGATCATTCGCAGCGCGTGGTCACGCTGCCCACGGAGTCCTTTCAACAAGGTACGTCGAAGATTACGCGCGGTGAGCTGGGACTGTCGGGCGAAACCAGCAGTTGGCCGGGATTCACGCGGGCCCAGTCGGTGCTGCTGACGTCGCTTTATCGCGATGGGGAAAATGTTTTCGCGGTGCTCGATCCGTTGCGCGATGGGCGCATCCCCGCGTTTCTCGATGCGTCGGGAGAGCAGTATGCCACGCTCGACGACGGCTCTCGCGTGGCGGCCTATGTGGTCCAGTTGCCGCCGCACGCGCGCCTGCTCGATGTACTGGTTAAGGACGGCTGGAGCCGGGGCTGGGGATTTTACTGCACTTCGCTGGGAGGGCTCGACGAGATCTGCGCCCACTTGAAGAATTTCGTCACGCTGTTCACCCCGGGCGGCACTCCGATCACGTATCGATTCTGGGACCCGCGGGTGCTGCGGGCGTCGACGCCGGCGCTTCTGCCGCAGGAAGCCATGGATTTTTTCGGACCGCTGACGCGCATGGTAGTGGAAGGCGAAAAAACGGAAATGGCCGTGGAGTACTCGCTGGGACCACGCGGGGCGAAGCAGCAGAGTCTCATTTTGGTTTAAAGTCCGCATGCTTACCAGGCTGCGGAAAAACTCATAGAGATCGCTCCCTGCGGTCGCGGCTCGGAATCGGCGCTACGTAAAATCAATCGCTTACCGAGCCGCGACCACAGGGAGCGATCATCCCGCTACGTAAAATCAATCGCTTACCGAGCCGCGACCACAGGGAGCGATCATCCGGGGCGACTTTTTCCGCAACCTCTTACGCATGGCGGTTCCGTGGCGCTGGAAAAGGTCGAAGAAACCGCTCCCTTTGGTCACGGCTCGGTAGAGCTTGACAGCGCCATCAAATACTTACCGAGCCGCGACCAGAGGAAGCGGTTTCAGCAGGGTGTGATAATGTAGGATTCGAATGAAGCGCTTGCAGCCAGTGATCTGGATGAAGGGCACGCTCCTGAGCCCGCAGTATCTTCAGACGCAGGATCGCTTTCTTGAAAACTCATTGAAGTTCCAGCTCGACGCGCTGACCTTCGCGCCGTGGGGTTTCCGCCGGTTGCAGTGGAATCAGGAAGCGCTGGCATCGGGCTATGTGGCGCTGGCCGACGCGGCTGGAATTTTCCCCGACGGGCTGTTGTTCGATGTGCCGGAGGCCGATCCCGCACCCGCGCCGAAGCCTCTGGCGGATTGTTTCGAGGCCGATCAGAAAGCGCTCGATGTGTTTCTGGCGATTCCGCACCAGCGCGACCGCGGCTTGAATATTTCGCTCGCGCAATCGAAGGCCGACACGCGCTATCTGACCGAAGTATCGATGACGCGCGATGAGAATTCGGGTCTCGCCGAGCGGCCGATCCAGGTGGCGCGCAAGAACTTTCGCTACCTGGTCGAAGGCGAGTCCCAGCAGCACTCCTCGGTGCTGCGGATCGGGCGGGTGGAGCGCACGGCGGCGGGCCTGTTCCAGCTCGATCCCCGCTTTGTTCCGCCGCTGCTGGATATCGCGGCCAGCGATTTTCTGGTGTCGATTCTGCGCCGCCTGGTGGAGATTCTGGCGGCGAAGAGCAGCCAGCTCGCCGGGACCAGGCGGCAGAAGAACCTCAGCCTGGCCGATTTCGGCGCAGCCGATATCGCGAATTTCTGGCTGCTCTATACCATCAATACGCAGTTCCCGCTGCTGCAGCATCTGTTCGAAACGCGGCGGGGACATCCGGAGGTGCTGTTTCAAGCGATGCTGGCCCTGGCTGGGAGCCTCACCACTTTTTCGCCGACGATTCATCCGCGCGACCTGCCGAAGTACCTGCACGACGAACTGAATTCCTGCTTCGAGGATCTGGACGAAAAAATCCGCCTGCTGCTCGAAACAGTGATCCCCAGCAACTTCGTGTCCTTGCCGCTGAAGCTGGTGCAGCCGTCGATTTACGCCACCTCGCTGGCCGACGACAAGTATCTGCGCAACACCAAAATGTATCTCGCGGTGCGTTCGGAAATGAGCGAGGCGGAGCTGATTTCGAAGACGCCGTACCTGGTGAAGGTGTGCTCGGCGAATCATATCGAGCACCTGGTGCGGCAGGCGCTGCCGGGTGTCGCGCTGGCGCACACGCCGCGTCCGCCGAGCGCGATTCCCGTGAAGCTGAATTATCAATACTTCGCTTTGAGCCAGACGGGCGTGGCGTGGGAAGCCATCACGCGGTCGAGAAACCTGGCGGCGTTCGTGCCGGGAGATTTCCCGATTCCGCAGCTGGAGTTGATTATTCTGCTGCCGGAGGCGTAGGCGCTGAAACCGCTCCCTGCGGTCGCGGCTCGGTAGATCTCTAGCGGATCATCGGCTGCTTTCCGAGCCGTGACCAAAGGGAGCGGTGGCCTTACGCCACGGTTAGGATTTCACTAAAAACATCGAAAGCGCGATTACCAAGCCAATCGCGGCGCTTCCCATCGAGGCGTACCAGATGCTGGCGCGCTTGGTCAGGATCGCCATCGATGCGAACACGATGCCGAGTTCGAGGAAGACCTCGCCGTAATCCAGGCGATGCGCCTGGTCACCCTTCAGGCGGCTTTCGGCCTCGAAGTTTTTCGCTTCAACGCTGACCTCTTCGCTCTCTCTTTTGTATTTCTCGATGTTCTTTTCGTACTTCTTCGCCGATGGTTCGGCTGCTTCGCTGTTGAGGCCTTTAAAGACATCCATGGCGACCTCGGAGTTGTACCGGCGGATGGATTTGGCCTGATAGTACGCCCACTGGTCTGAGGCCTTCTGTTGCAGCAACAGTTCCTCGGTCGTAAACAAATGCGACATCACCCCGTCGATCGCCAGCATGGCGGCGATGACCGCCATGGTGACCGCGACTTTCCGGTCAAAGGGCTCCTTGGCGTGTTCCGCGCCCTCTTGTAATTCCTCGTCTACAGACATTCACATAAAATACCACCTTCTGTACGCCGCCTGTGTGAATCCACTGACCGCTCCCGATGGTCGCGGCTCTATTAAGAGAATTCAGAGCCGCGACCATCGGGAGCGGTTATTGCGGGGATGTGCCGCTGGTGGTGATGAAGTATTTCACCAGCATGTTCGATTGTTCCCAGGCCGGCATGGTCGCGGGAGCCTTCATATATTCGAAGAAACGATTGGTCACCTGCCCGAAATGCTCTTCGTGGCCGACGCGCAGCTTTGGCGGAATCACGATGCGCGCTTCGCCCGCGCGCTGCTCGATTGCATACGAGCGTTTCAAGGCCGCGAACACGGCCGGGTCCTGAGAGACGACGTAAAGTTCACCCTGGCGCAGTTCGATGCGCGATTTGGTCCCTCGAAAAGTTGCCTCGTAGACGTCGCCCTCGGCCGACTCCCAGTTCCAGCGGACGTCGAGGGCGATGTGGACGCCGCGCACCGTGTAGTGAATCGAATTATTGCAATCGTAGGAGAATTGTGCGGCATCGATTTTTGAACCGGTCACCCGCTCAAAATCGGCTCGCGAGATCACCGTCGGCCAGCGGCGCGACCCGAGGATCCGAATATCCTTCTTATAATCGATGGCGTCGTTCGGAAACGCGGTCCACTGCACCAGGTCGACCACGTGCGTGCCCACGTCGGCGAGGCCGTCGCCATATTCGCTCACATCGAAAAACCACACCGGACGGCGCAGCGCCACGCCGGCCACGACTTTCATCAGGTGATGAATGCTGCGCGCGGTCACGGCCGGTTCGGCCTCGGAGCCGGAGACCAAAGTGCCGAACACATTCGCGTCGTTGACCAGCTGCTTCTGGAGAATCGACGTGATCTCGAAGCGCTCCGTCATGATGTCGTAGGCGATGAGGTGTTTCGTCTGCGCCCGATCGAGGACGCGCTCCAGCCTGGGCAGATCGCCGGCGGCGATGATCCACGGCTTGTCGGCCAGAACGTTGAGCCCGGCGTCGATCGAAGCTTCGATGCGATCGATCTTGGGACGATTGCGGCCGGCGAGCACGACGACGTTGCCGGGATGCTCCGCCAGCATGCGCTCGAAGAAGCCGGGACCGGCGTGCAGTTCGATTTTCCACGCCGTCGGATTTTCCTTGCGCGTGTTGAAGAGGGCGATGCGATTCAGATAATCAACCACGTCGGGACTCATCGGCGCGTAGACCGAGACGGTGGGGTCGAGCCCCGCGTACATATCCTTTTGCACCAGCGCGGCGTGAAAATGTCCGGGGTCGAGAACGATGAGCCTGGCTTCGTCCGCGGCGTGGGCGCACATAGTGAGCATGATAGCGAGGCACGGGAAACGGTGCATGGCGATATTCTAATGGAATGCGCACGCTAACCGTTGCAGCCTTGGTGGTCTTGCTGTCCTCCTGCGATTCGAAGCCGGCGGACGCTCCAAAGGCGGAAGCGCCGAAGCCCGTCGCGCCGGTGCCGACCGACGAATCGCGCCGGTTTCCGAAGCCGAATCTGGTGGGGACGATTTTCGTGGCGACCCAGTTGTTCGGCAAGCCGTTCATGCCGGGCGGCACGCAAGCGCATTATAAAAGGGGCAAAACCGAGTACGACATGTTCATCGGAAAGACGGCCGGCGCCAACGACGCGGCTCTGATTCTGCCCGACTGGAGAAACGCGCTGACGGAACCGAAGCTGGTTCCGTCCTTCGGCGGATATTTCGGGAAGGACGCCGGGCGTCCTGTGTTCGTGTTCACCAAAGGCGCGTGGATCGCTGGAGTGGCGGGGCTGAATCAACACGAAGCGGATCAGGCGGCGCGCAAGCTGGCCGCGGCGCTGGATTAGTAGGGATTGGCCGCCGATGAACGCAGATCAACGCGGATAAGGCAATTTTTCAATCGGCGTTTATCTGTGTTCATCGGCGGCCGATTTTTCTGGTTGATCTTTCAGATACCAGGGAATGTTGATGACCGTCGTCCGCTCGTTTCCGCTAAACAGCAGCAGAGCCTTCAGCACCTGGCTCCGGTTGTTGTGCAGCATGAAATAATACCAGCGGCTCTCGACCAGCTCCGGAATCAGGACCGCGATGGTCTTCTCCGGGTTCGCCTTCTCCAGCTCGAGCGCGTAATTGAGAATCGGACGCACGATAAACCGGAAGGGCGACTTCAGCACGACCAGCTGTGGGACCGGCAGACCGGCGGCCTTCGCGGGACGCTCCACTAATTCGGGATATTTCCGGCACAGCGACTCGGTGTCTTCCCCACACTCGACATGGACCACGCGAATGTCATGCGAAAAATGCCAGGCGAAGCGGATCGCTTTTTCCGCGACGACGCTCCAGTGCTCGACCGGAACGATGACGATCGGCTCGCCGAGGCTGGTGGTGTTGATCGGCCCTGTGGCGGCGGTGTCGCGCTCCACCCGGTTGTAATGGTGCTTCACCGCGCGCATCACCAGGATCATCGACGGAACCAGCACCACGACGATCCACGCGCCTTCGATAAATTTCGCGACCAGCACGACCACCACGGTAATCGCCGTGGCCACCGCGCCGAGTCCGTTGATGAACATGCTCTGCCGCGCGCCCGGGCCACGGTTTTTCCACCAGTGAACCACCATGCCCGCCTGCGATAACGTGAACGCCAGAAATGCGCCGACCGCATAGAGCGGAATCAGGCGGTCGGTGACACCGCCGAAGATGGTGAGCAGCAAGCCCGCGAGGATCGCCAGCGCATATACGCCCTGCGAGAACACCAGTCTTCGTCCGCGCAGACTCAGAGAATGCGGCAGGAATCCATTCAGAGCGATGGCGCGCGCGAGTCGCGGAAAATCGGCGAATGCGGTGTTGGCGGAAAGCGAGAGCACCAGCAGAATCGATCCGATGGAGATCCAGTAAAACACGCCTTTGCCGGTGATCGCGCCCAGCAGTTGCGAGAGCATGCTCTCATAGCCTGGCCCTTCCGGATTCGTTGCCGCGACGCCGTAAGCGGGCGCAAGCCACGCGATGCCGAGCAGCATGATCATCAGAATTCCGATGATGATGGTGAGCGTCTTCTGGGCGAATTTATAGGTCGGTTCGCGAAAGGCCATCACGCCGTTCGAGACGGCTTCGACGCCGGTCATCGCGGTGCATCCGCTCGAAAAAGCGCGGAGCATCAGCCATAGGCCCATGGTTTCGGTGGCGCCGGTCAGTTTGGGAGGAGCGACCACCGGCACGGGATGACCGCCAGAGAGCCAGACCTTCGCCACGCCCACCGCGATCATTCCCAGCAGGCACGCGATGAACACGTAGGTGGGAATCATGAAGATGGCCCCCGTATCGCTAACGCCCCGAAGATTCACCACGGCCAGCACCAGCAAAATGCCGAGGCAGATCGCCAGGGTGTGGCTTTGCAGCGACGGCACGGCGGAGACCAGCGCGCCGACGCCGGCCGAAATGCCGACCGCGGCCGTCAATACGTAATCGATCATCAGCGCGGCCGCCGCCAGCAGGCCAGCGCCGGTGCCCAGGTTCTCGCTCGCCACGGTATAGGAACCGCCGCCGTGCGGATACGCCTCCATGGTCTGCCGGTAGGAGAAGTACACGATCGCGAGCAGCACGACGATCGCGCCGGTGATCGGCAGGATATAGGCAACGCCGGCCATGCCGAGCGGAATCAGCAGCGTGAGCGCGGCTTCCGGTCCATACGCGGCGGAGCTGAGCGCGTCGAGACCGAAAATCGGTATGCCTTTTACGGCGCCGATTCGTTCGGCCTTTTCATCTTCAGTGGCGAGCGGCTTGCCAAACAGCAGGTCGACGATTTCCATATTAGCGCTGATCCCACTTCCTTTCGATTTCCGCGATCGCTTCGTCCGGACGCGTGGTGTACAGCCAGAATACCTGGATTGCGTGGACGCCGCGCACCTGCATTTTCAATCCGCCGCTGACCGCGCTGAACTTGAGATGCTCTCTGCCGGTTTTGATCGGCGTGATGACGCCCAGCGCGATTTTCGTCACCAGTTCGCAGTCCCGGGCCGCCTCGACGGCGGGAATCGCGTCGGGGATTACGGTGGAGTGCCGTCCGTTGAACTTCGGTCCTCGCAGCAGGCCTTTAATGTGCGTCAAGGATTTATCACCTGCCGCTTCACCCAAAATAGCCGCAGCAGCGTGACCACCACCAGGTAGACCAGGCCGCTGACCGCGCACCCGAGGATCAACCACACCACCAGCGCGTGCATCGTCGCGACCCACAGAGTGAGGATCGCGTGCCACAGGTTCGTGGTGATGAGTTTAAAAATCTGCGTCACCGTGAGCTTCGGGCCGTCGACGCGGAACAGCCAGGCTCCGGCGCGAAGAAACGGCACCAGCAGCGCGATTTGCAGAGGATAAACCACGCCGTTCACGAGCATAATCGCCGGCAGGTTCAGCCGCAGAGAGATGGCCGCCAGGGTACACAAGGTGGTGGTTGAGCCGATGACGGGAACGACTCCCAACGAGATCCCCAGGGCAACGGTCAAAGCGATTTTCTCCGGCGACATGCCCTGCTTCAGCAATTCGACGAACGGCAGAATCAGCTTGCGGTAAATCCAGGCGCGGATGCACATGTCCTGGCTCCCATCTTGACACCGAACCGCTCGTCAAGCGGAATTATGGTGGTTTAAGGCTCCGCCAAGCCACATTTGACGTCGCTTATGGTCGATTAGGGCCGGGATTCTGGCGGAGAGGGGGATTCGAACCCCCCGTAGACTTTAAAGGCCTACGACGGTTTAGCAAGGGGTGGGAAGCCGTCCCCGCGTGTCACGCACAATACCCGATGTTCACTGTTAGTCATTGAAAGCGAGAGGATCAGCGTCCTAGTTTGTCCCTTCCGGTCACCATCCGTTGCTACCAGTTTCGGAAAGTTGCGTTAGCAAAGCGGTAGCAGAGTCGGATATCGGCGCGGGATATCATGGGGCGGCTTTCGCGAGGGAACTGAAGCTGACCGCGTGGTGTCCATAAGGGGGTCCGGCTGGGCCGGTTGCGGCGAGTTGGGGTCACCTCCCGATGAAATATTCTTTGGGTCTCCGCTCGTGGGACGGCGGGATGAAACTGCCTTTAGTTTCAATACGGGTTTCCCACAGGAAAAACACGTTCTGGGCGAAAATGTTTGATACAGGAACTTGCGTTATCTGTAACGATATGAGACACTTAGTGCGTGGTACAGGTTCGTTTTGTGGAAAACCTGTGCAAATGTACGAGCCATCGATTCCATAGGCGTATAGCCAACTATCGGTCGAGAGGGGACCGATTTAAATGTTGCGGCTCGCGGCGGGCAGGTGCACATAGTGACGGATGCGTACTGGCAAGCTCGGAATCCGAAACGAATTCGGAACGTCAAAAACTAGGGTTAAAACGGAGGGTGGCGGAGTTGACCTGCTCCAGGCGACCGGCGTGTCACCCTCCAAACAAGCACACTACGGCA
>JBEKOZ010000208.1:0-12293 GCA_049521275.1 Bryobacteraceae bacterium
CGGATCAAGAGCATCGCGCAGCGCACGCCGGCGATGACCTCGCACTCATTCAACGTGAAGTCCGGCGTGGACGCGGTCTTCAAGTGCGAGAACCTTCAAAAAGGCGGCGCATTCAAGATTCGCGGTGCGGCGAATTTCCTTTACTCGATTCCCAAAGCCGACTTGCAGCGCGGTGTGGTGGCGTATTCGTCGGGAAATCACGCGCAGGCGGTCGCGATTGCGGCGAAATCGGTGGGCGCTCCGGCGACTTTGGTCATGCCGGAGGACGCGCCTCGCTCGAAACTGGAAGCGACCCGCGCGCACGGGCCGCGCATCATCACCTACGACCGGTTCAAGGACGATCGCGGCGCCATCGGAGCGAAGATCTCCGCGGAATCAGGTGCCACACTGGTGCCTCCGTACGATCATCCGTGGACGATGGCGGGTGCCGGAACGGCTGCGCTGGAATTCCTCGAGCAGGCTCCAGGCCTGGACGCGCTGGTCGTCTGCATCGGCGGCGGCGGCTTGATCGCAGGCTCTGCTGTTGTAGCCAAGCATATCAATCCGTCGATCCGCATCTTCGGCGTTGAGCCGGCGGAAGCCAACGACACCTGGCTATCGTTCGCGGCGGGAAAACGGATCGAAATCCCCGCACCGGCCACCATCGCCGACGGATTGCGTTCGCCGTCGCCGGGGGAATTGACGTTCCCGATCATTCAGAAACATGTTGAGCAAATCGTGCTGGTGAGCGAGGACGAAATTCGCGCGACGGTCAAGTTTTTGCTGACGCGCATGAAGATTCTCGTGGAGCCGAGCGGCGCGGTTTCGGCCGCGGCTGTGCTATTCGGAAAATTACCCGCGGTGTTGGGGCGAGTCGGGATCATACTTTCTGGAGGCAACGTCGATTTGGACCAATTCATCAACTTATAGATGTAAGCCAGGATTTCCGCCACCGCGCGATAGAGGTGGGTTGGGATCTCCTGCCCCACGTCTACCGATGTGTAAAGAGCGCGCGCCAACGGCGGATTCTCGACGATCGGGATTCCCGCTTCAATGGCCCGTTTGCGGATGCGCGCCGCGACGTAGTTCTTGCCCTTGGCCACCACCTTTGGCGCGGCCGATCCATCCATGGCGTACCTGATCGCCACCGCATAGTGTGTCGGGTTGACGATCAGCGCAGTCGCGGTCGGAATCGCCTTCATCATGTTGCGCCGCGCCGCGTCGCGCTGGAGGCGGCGGATCTTCTGCTTGATGTGCGGACTGCCCTGCTGCTCCTTCGATTCCTGTTTGACCTCGTGCTTGCTCATCCGAAGCTGTTTGGTGTACCGGTGCCTCTGCCACAGCAGATCGCAGACTCCGACAAGAAGAAAGAGAGCGACCGCCCGCCACAACAGCGTTTCGATAGTCGAACCGATGCGGGCGATGGCCGGCTGCGCGCCCATCCACGGCAGTTCGAGAAACGAATCGAGGTTTTCTGAAACCTCGTAGTATACGACGTAACCAATCAGAGGCAGCAGAAGCAGGGCTTCGAGGAAGATCGGCAGATTTTGGCCTGGAAGTGTCGTCAGCTTCTTGAGAGGGTTGAGCCGTTTGACGTCCGGCACGAGCTTCTCAAGCGAGATGCCGAGCTTAGTGGTCGCCAGTTGCGCCGCCAAACTCAGTGCGGACAGCGCGATTCCTGCGATCAGCAGCGGCACGAAGCGCGGAACGATTTCGTAGCGCAGCAGGGTCATCAGGCGTGTGACCGTGATTTCGCCCGTGAATGCGTAGGCCAGCAGCATGCGCATCAGCATCCCGACCTGCCGCATCAGCGCTCCGCCAAATATCACGCTGAGCGTCACGAATCCGGTGAACTGAACTGCCGAGATGAACTCCCGGCTGGCTGGAAAATTGCCTTCCTGGCGCGCCTTCTTGACGCGCTGTTGAGTCGGTTGTTCGGAGCGTTGTTCGTCAGCCACTTCAGAATCCCGCCAGGCGCCACAGCGCGCTGATGGTGTGCGACGCCGCGGCGGAGAATAATTTCGGCAGCAGCGGAGCGATGGCCGTCAGAAGGCCGAGCGCGGCCATCATCTTGATGGGGAATGCCAGCGACAACAGTTGTAGTTGTTGTTGCATCCGCCCCAGCAAGGCGAGGGCGACGTCGATCAGCAGCAGCAAGGCGACCACCGGCAACGCGACCCGCAGCCCAAGTGAGAACATTCCCGCGCCGAGGTGAATCACGCGATCCAGGCTCGCGGCCGAAGGCGACCAAGAACCGGCGGGATATTTTTGAAAACTCGCGGCCAGAATGCGGATCACCACCGCGTCAATCCCCAGCGAAAAGAATAGTAGCCCGGTGGTCAGCATCGTCAACACTTGCAGAACGCTTGAATCCGCCTGGCTGTTCGGGTCGATGGTTTGCGCGTAGCCGAAGCCGGCCGGCATTCCCATCACCTGCGCTCCCACTTGAAATCCCTCGGTCAGAAAGGAGACCGCTAGTCCTGCCACCAATCCGAATCCCATCTCTGAGAATGCCCACATGGTCAACTGGCCGATGGAAGGGGAAACGTCCGGAAGATGAGGCCACACTGGAAACAGCGCGATCGTCATCACGAACGCAAGCACCGCACGAAAAATCATGGGTGCGTTTCGCCAGGCTGGGACCGGCAAGAACGCCACCAATCCCCCGACGCGAGCCAGTACCAGCAGGAACGCATACATCGTACTCAACGGCAATCCGAGCGTCATGAGTTTAATGAGCGAATCGCCCGAGATCGCCGAACAGCGTCGTGGTGTAGGTGATCAACTTCGTCAACATCCACGGCATCGCGAGCAGTAGTGCGGCGAGAAACGCCAGCAGTCTCGGCACGGCGGCAAAACTCGAATCCTGAATCGAGGTGAGAATCTGGGCCAGGCTCATAATGATCCCGATCACGAATCCGACGGCAAGAATCGGCAGAGCCAGCCAGAACGTCGTCGTAAACGCAGTTCTCAGCAGATCGACAACAGAGGCAGTGGTCATTTTCAGTAAAAGCTCCTCACCAGCGATCCAATCACCAGGTTCCAACCGTCCACCAGCACGAACAACAAAATTTTGAACGGTGCAGAAACCATCACCGGGGGCAGCTGCACCATGCCGACGGAGAGAGTGATCGAGGCGACCACCAGGTCGATGATCAGGAATGGCAGGAACAGCACCGCGCCGATCTCGAAGGATGCCTTCAGCTCGCTGATCACATAGGCAGGCACCAGTAGGGTCATCGGCACGTCCTGGGGCCTGGCGGGCGCGGGAGAGTGCGAAAGCTCGACGAAGAGCCGGATGTCTTTTTCGCGGGCGAATTTAAGTAGAAACGTCTTTATCGGCGGCGTCGCCAGATCCCAGGCATCGCTGGCACTGATTTTTCCCGCTTCGAGCGGTTCCCAGCTCTTATGGTAAATTTCGTTGGCCACCGGCTGAATCACCAGTAATGAAATAAAGAGTGCCAGCCCCACCAATACCTGATTCGACGGCGTTGTCTGCGTGCCCAACGCCTGCCGCAGGAAATGGAGCACGACGATCGAGCGGAGAAACGGCGTCACCGACATCAGGATCGCCGGCAGCATGGTCAGCGCCGTCAGCAGCAACACGATCTGCATCGGGATGCCCAGCGATACTCCGTTCTTGCCCGGCGCGACCGTAATCCCCAGTAGGGAATCACCGGTTTGCAGGGCGAATATCGGTGTGGCGAGGAACGCGAATGCGCTCGCCAGCTTGATCACGCCTCCGCTCCCATCGCGCGCTCTGTCGCAACTGGCTGGGTAACGAGCGTACATCCCTGCGGATGCGTCGCGAGAAGAACTTGACGTCCGTGGATGCACACCATATGAAGCGTGTGCTGCGGAGTCAGTGCCAGTCGCTCCACCGGCACCATCGATCTTGTGTGTCCCAGGATCCGCTTCCTTGCGAACCCCTGGAATGAAACTCTTCCGCCCCGCCGCAGTGCCCATAGCGCCGCGCCCAGAAGCGAGAAGACCAGCAGCACCGAGAATATCTGCCGCAAGACATCCATGTCTTTAGTCCTCCTCGTTGAAATCCGTAATACGAACGCCGACGGTCTCTTCGATGATTACGATCTCACCGGACCCCAGCATCGCTCCCCCCACATAAATGTCGATATTTTCTCCAGCCGACCGCATCATCTTGATCACGCTCCCCTGGTCGAGCGAAAGAATCTCGCGCACACTCATCTTTTTCCGGTCGAGCTCCACGTCGACGTCGACCGGAATATCGCTCAAATGCCCGATTTCTTCAAATGCCGTCATGATCTATTGCGTCAGGGCGATCGTGTCCTGGCTCATCTGATCCACCGTCGTAATCACGTGCGCGCTCGCTTCGTAGCTGCGCTGGAATACGATCAGGTTCGTGAATTCGGTCGCCATGTCGACGGTTGACGCCTCCACCGACTGTCCGAGGACCGTGCCGCGCCCGCCCGTTCCCGGCAGTCCGATGGCCGGCAACGCCGTGCTCCCGCTCGCAATATAGTTGTTGTCGCCTGCGCCGAGCAGCGAATCGGGATTGCGGATACTCGCCATCGCCATTTGTCCGACAACCACCTGCTGGCCGTTCGAATACAGCGCAAGCACCTGGCCTCCGTTGCCCAGGCTGACGCTCGAAAGATTCGCCGACGCTTGGCCGTTCTGGGTGACCGCGCTGGTGGCGGATGGCTGGGCGAACTGCGTGATCGTCGGAGTCGTTCCGTTCGCGCCGTTATAGAGGTTCCAGCTGATACTCATGTCGGCGGCTCCGTCCGTCATTCCCGTCGCCGTGATCACCGGTTGGGGATCTGTCGGCAACGGGGTGATCAGATTGCCGCTGCTGTCGAATGTCAGCGTGCCCGTCGCGGGCGTCACCGTGGTGGCGTCGCCCGCGGGGATGGTCGCGCTATAGTTCCACTGATTCGGCGTCCCAGTTGGCGTAAAGGTGTAGGTGATGACGTGCGCCGTGCCCAGCGAATCGTACGCGGTCACGGACGTCGAAAAGCTGCCGCCTGGCGCCGTGGCCGTCGAATCGAGATTGAGACTTACCGTGGAAGCCGTCGTGGCGATCGGAGCAGTCAGCGTTCCGGTTGGCACGGTGATATTGCCGGTCGGTCCGCTCGTATTGAGCACCCCGCCCGTTTCCGTCCAGCCCTGCACCGGTTCTCCGGTCGATGTTTCGAGGGTGCCGTTGGAGTCCACCTGAAAGTTGCCGCCACGCGTGTACTCGGTCGCGCCGTTCGCGCCTTGGACAATAAAAAATCCACTACCCTGGATCGCCGCATCGAGCGGCCCTCCCGTGGATTGAATCGCGCCTTGCGAGAAATTGTTCAGCGTAATCGGAACTCCGACTCCGCCTCCCACCTGCGTCTGTGCGCCAATCGATTGGGTTACCAGGTCGGAGAACGAGACAACCGTGTCCTTGAATCCCGGGGTATTCATGTTAGCGAGATTATTGCCGACCACATTGATGGCCGTCTCGTCCGCGGTGAGCGCGGATAGTGCTGTCGAAAATGCTGTAAACATGATTCGTGTCCTTTATTGATTGCTGATCTTCGTTGTGCCGTTGCTAGCCGCCGTCGCGTTTGACGCCGTTGCCGCGCCACTCGACCCAGCCGCCGCAACAGAAGCCACCGGCTCGAGCGATGGCAGCGCCGCCACGATCGTGTCCAGATCGGTGGCGCTTTCGGTGTCCTCCGAGAGCGTCGTGAACTGCGCCAGCTCGGTGACGAACGCCGTCCCGTCCGTCGGCTGCTCGGGATCCTGATTCTGCAACTGCGCGACCAGAAGCTGGAGAAACGTGTTCTCGCTGGCGAGATTGGCGGTTTGCGTCGCGGTCAAACTAGTCGGGTCGGGGGCGGGTATCGTCGGTGTTATGGGGCTGGGGATGCTACTCATTTTATTGATCTTCCATTTCTTCGAGCCAGGCGCTCGGACGTTTTTGTGGTTGCTGTTGACGGCGGCCTTCGGAGGAACCTCCGGAGCCGCCGCGGTTTTGCGCGGAATCCTGATGGTCGTTCTGATTGCTCGTTTGCGCGCTCGATGCCGTGCGCCCAAGGCCCGAGGACGGCGTGAATGTCTCGGCGTGATAGCCGGCGCGTTCGAGCGAATTCGTAAGTGTTCCCAGATCCTCGCGCAGCGATGTTGCGATCGCGGCGTCGGGGGTGCGGACGTCGACGTGCAGCTGCCCTGATCGTTCGACAACTCGCAGATCAACGGGCGAAGCATCGGGCTGTTCGATCCGTATCGTGATTTCCTGTACTGCTCCTGTTCGCGTCTGTGGAGCTGCCGCTAGATCGGATTCCGAAGTGCGAAGAGCCTCCGCTGTGGCCCGGGATGAAGTTGCCTGGGGTGAAGTTGCTATTGAGGTGCTCGCGGCTGATGCTGTCGCTTCCGTCGCGCGACCTTGCTCCGTAAGAGACGAGAACGCCTCTGCGTGATCCGGCACTGTGCCTGCCGCGGAAGTGACGATCGCTTGCGGTTCGTTGTTATCCTCTGCGACCGTCGCTTTGTTTTTTGCATCGGCCGGAAGGACGGGGGCCGACGCCGGACTTTCCTGCGAATCATCCCGCTGTTGGGACGCGTTCTGAGGTGTGGTGGAAGCAACAGGGATGGAGAATGTCGCGTTGATTTCCGGCTCCGGCGATGGAGAGCCTTGCTTCGAGGCGTCCAAGGCGGCGCTGGGGCCTGTTGTCTGGTTCGGAGTCAATATCGCGCTGAACGCAACCTTGGCTTCGATTGAACCTTTGGCAAGGGGTGCGACTAGTCCGGTAGCAGGCGCCGGCGATGCGACAGGATTTTCTTGAACCGCGTTCGATCTGGATATGTCCGGGGCAGGCGCGGTCACCAATGTGGTTATCGCATTCACCATAATCGGTACATCAGTTGCGCTGAGTAGCTGCTGTTCGGACGCTTGCGTCTGACTCGGGTTCGCTGCGCCCGGCTTCGCCTTATTACCCGAAGCCGCATCGACTGCGACCGGTGCCGCCAGATCATCCACTGCCAGGTCGGCCGCGGCAACTACATTTCCCGACGTCGGATTTGCGAGTATCGAGCGGAGGATCGAATCGGCACTCTTCGTCGGATCGTCGAGATCCGCGTCACTCCCAGCCGTTGACAGGACATCATCGGCGACATCCGTCATCACTGTTGTAGCCGGCGCTGCCGTTTTACTTTGTGCCTGGGCGGGAGTCGTGCTTCCCAACATCGACCGGATCATCGCGTTGGCGATCTGTGCCGGCGATGCCGTCTTCGCCGTGTCCGACGCTGTCCGGGGCGTTGCCTGATGAGGAGAACTCAGGAACAAGCTAATCATATTGACGAACACATGAGGCGCGGGCGTTGTGTTCGCCCCCGTCACAGGCATGGCCATTGCGGCCAGCAGACTTGCGTGATCTGTTCCGGTTGCGGCGAGCGTGTTCACGGGCCGGACAAATGCAAGTCGGTGCCCAAATCCAGCGGAACGTGAACTCAGTAACTTAGCGAATTCCGAATTGACAAACTATTGGCGCTGGCTCCGAAATGGCACAATCCCGTCGATCCCATTTCGACTCCACATCACTCATCGTCCTTATTCGACCGGCCTTTACCGAACGGCGGCTTAATTGCTAAACACCCTCTCGAGAATGGACCAACTCCTCGTAACCGCCGCCAGTGGAATGAAAGCCCGCATGGACGCGCTCGACATGCATGCCAACAACATGGCGAACTCGGGAACGCCGGGCTTCAAGAACGACCGGGAATTCTACAACCTCTATGAGCAATCTCTTCCCATGGTCGAGCGTCAATATACTGATTTTTCCCAAGGAGCGCTGCTGCCCACCGGCAATCCCTTGGACGCCGCGCTGAACGGCAAAGGATTCTTCGCGCTGAATGCTCCTTCGGGCGTCGTCTATACACGCTCCGGAAAGTTTCGCGTCTCTACGTCCGACGAACTGGCAACCGAGGACGGCTATACCTTGCGTAACGTACTTGATAACGGGAAGCCGATTGTCGTCGATCCGAAGCAGGCGATCGAAATTGCCAAGGATGGCACGGTGCGGCAGGCGGGGCAGGATATCGGCCAGATCGAAATCGCGCAGCCGGCCTCACCCTCCGATACTTTGAAAAAACTCGGCGGCACCAACTTCGCGTTTCTTGACAAGAACGGAACCGCTCCGCCCGCGGATGCCGACACCGAGGTCTTGCAGGGTCAAATTGAGCAGTCGAATGTCGCGGTCACCGAATCCGCGGGGAAACTGGTCGGCGTAATGCGTCAGTTCGAAATGATGCAAAAGGCCATCACCCTTGGCACGGAAATGAATAAACAGGCGATCACGGAAGTCGCCAAACCCAGTTAGGACACTTAAAAAATGATCAGAGCTTTATACAGCGCCGCCAGCGGCATGACAGCCCAGCAGATGAGCATCGATACCATCGCCAACAACCTGGCCAATGCCAATACCGCCGGCTACAAAGCCCGCCGCACCCAATTTCAGGACCTGCTTTATCAGAATGTCCTGCAACCCGGAACGTCGGCAGGATCGCAGACCATCGTCCCGAATGGATTGCAACTCGGTTTGGGCACGCGTCCCTCGACCAATACCATCATATTTACGTGGCAACGCGTTGCAGCCGCAGATCAATATTCCGGCGGCCTCGCAATCGGTCACCATTGCCGCCGATGGGACGGTCAGTTACACCCTTCCCAACCAGGCAGCCTCGCAAGTCGCCGGCCAAATTCAGCTCGCGAATTTCATCAACCCCGGTGGCTTGAACGCAGTCGGCAGCGGATACTTCGAGCCGACCGACGCCAGCGGCCAGGTGCAACTGGGCGTCCCTGGAGGGCAGGAAGGCGTCGGAACGCTGCAACAGGGCTACACCGAAAATTCCAACGTCAGCGTCGTGGAAGAATTCATCAACATGATCAGCAGCCAGCGGGCGTATGAAGCCAATTCCAAGGTCGTGAAGGCCGCCGACGAGATGTATCAACAGGTCAACAACATCGCGTCATGACACTCGCCTACTTATTCGCGATCGCACCGGCTTTCGCCTGCGGCATCGTCGACAGCGACCGCATTCTCGGCAAGGACGTCGCCGCGGCCAGCCTGGTGTTTGCCGCACTCGATCCCAATCTCGAAATCGGCGCTTCGCCACTTCCCGGAGTGCAGCGTGTGCTGCGTCCGGAGGAACTCGTGCGCCTGGCGAAACAGAACGGAATTCCGCTTGATGGACCAGTCAGCGCGGTGTGCATTGAGCGCGCCACAGAGCCACTGTCCGTCGAGAAACTTCTACCAGTCCTTCGGCGAGCGGTGGCAATCGACGATGCCAAAATCGAAATTATCGATTTCAGTCGCTTCGGTGCGCCCCACGGCACTTTCGATTTTCCAAAATCCGGCCTGATGCTATCCGGCTTGTGGCGCGGGCGAGTTCTCTATGGCCAAAGCCACAGCATGCCGGTATGGGTGCAGACTCGCATCACCGTGCCGCGGACCTGGGTGGAAGCTGCCGAACCGCTTCCCGCCGGGAAGCCGATTGCCATCTCGCAATTGATCCTCAAATCCGGTCCGCGATTTCCTTTTGAACCGCCCTTGATGGAATCGGTAGACGCTCTCGTCGGGCGTCGGCCGGTTCGCAGGCTGACGACCGGGACTCCGATCGTGGCAGTGATGCTGACAATCGCCCACGATGTCGAACGGGGCGACCTGGTGGCCGTCGAGGTAAAGGTCGGCGGCGCCATCCTGGACTTTGAAGCGACCGCCGAATCCTCCGGCCGCGCCGGCGAATCGATTCTAATCAAGAATCCCGAAAATGGTCGAACCTTCTCGGCAAGCATTCAAGACAAAAGGCACGTCCTGGTGGAGAAATTATTGGTGGACAAATGACCCGCTTTCTCATCTTATTGATCGTCTTATTAATCCCAGCTTCGCTGTTCGCGCAATTGGGAGCCTCGCCCGGTTCGCTCTACTCCGCCTCGGGACGCCTGGCGGATTCGGCCCGCGATGTGCGCGCCGGCGAAGTGAACGATATCGTCACCATCGTGGTGAATGAAGCAGCTTCGGCCGTGGTCAATGGCACTTCCGCTTCCTCACGCAAATCCTCGGTCGCTGCGTCCATCACCGGAGTTTACGGCATCGTGAGCCCGAAGCTGACCAACCTGCTCGGCACCTCCAACGATATTGAGTTAGCCGGCGCCGGGTCGACCTCGCGCAACCTCTCCTTGCAGACAACCATCTCCGCCCGGGTAATTGAAGTCCAGCCTAACGGAACACTGGTCATCGAGGGCACCCGGGACATCGGCGTCAACTCCGACAAGCAGACCATCACCGTGCACGGGTACGTGCGGCCTGCCGATTTGAGCTCCGCCAACATAGTAAACTCCGTGCAGGTCGCCAATTTGACGATTAAAGTCACCGGCAAAGGCGTGGTGGGCGACGCGATCCGAAGACCCAACTTTCTGTATCGTTTTCTGCTCGGATTGCTTCCTTTCTAGGGCCTCGTGAAAAAGCTCACCATCTTCGTGTTGACCGGGGTTCTCGCTTCAGCCGAGGGCGCCCGCCTCAAGGATTTCGCGTCTATTGAGGGAGTGCGCGACAACCAGCTGATTGGTTACGGCATCGTGGTCGGGCTTGCCGGAACGGGTGATAAGCAGCTCACGTTGTTCTCGACGCAGACGTTGTCGAATCTATTGCAGCGCATGGGCGTCACGGTCGACCCCACCGTCATGCAGGTCCACAACATGGCCTCGGTGATGGTCACCGCGACCTTGCCTCCTTTTGCGCAGCCCGGCACCAGAATCGACGCCACCGCCGCGGCCATCGGCGATGCCACCAATTTACAAGGCGGCATTCTGCTGCTTACGCCGCTCAAGGCCGCCAACGGTGAAACCTACGCCGTCGCGCAAGGACCGGTTGTGACCGGAGGATTCATAGCGGGCCGCGGAAGCAATACCGAGATCAAGAATCATCCCACCGTGGGCCGCGCCCCCGAAGGCGCGATTGTCGAACGTACGCCGCCCTCCGTCCAGCCAACTTCGCATCTGAAATTGCAACTCCGTCAGTCCGATTTCACCACCGCCACGCGCGTCGTCGAGGCAATCAATAAACGATTCGCATCCCCCGGGATGCTGGTTGCGCGCGCCGAAAGCTCGGGTCTGCTGGTGGTGGACGTGCCGCCCTCCTACTCCACCCGCACCGTCGAATTCATCTCCGAAATGGAGTCTCTGACCGTCGATGCGGATCGTCCGGCGCGGATCGTGATCAATGAACGCACGGGAACCATTGTCATGGGCAAGGACGTGAAGATCACGCCGGTCGCGATCATGCACGGCGCGCTCAGCGTGGAGATTCGCACCCGAATGGAAGTCTCGCAACCCGGTCCTATGTCCGGTGGAACCACCGTGGTCGTTCCCCAAACCACCGTCGATGCGAAGGAGTCAAAGGCGAAGGCACTGGTGCTGCAAAAAGGTGCGACGGTGGAAGAATTAGTACGCGCTCTCCAAGCCATTGGCTCCACGCCGCGCGACGTCCTGGCGATTCTGCAAGCCATGCGCGCCGCCGGCGCGCTCGACGCGGAAATTGAGGTGATCTGATGACCGATGCTCTCAGCGCGATCGCGCCGTCGTTGATCGATACGACCAGCACACCCACCCCGGCCAAGGCCGAAGACGCCGCCAGACAGTTCGAAGCTTTGATGATCGCGCAAATGCTGCGCACGGCGCGCGAAAACACCGAGGATCAGGATTCATCGGCGTCAACCATGCTCGATGTCGCCGACCAGCAGTTTTCCCAGGTGCTAGCCAACAACGGAGGATTGGGTCTAGCCAAGCTGATCGTAAAAGGATTGGATCAAGGACCGCAGCGCTGACGTTGCCCGTTTTGTGGCGCACGCACTCTTGCGTGCCGCGTCGAGACTCGTCTCGACGCCTGCTCCGTCGCAACAGCAATTCGTTTTGAGGTCCGACCCGGAGCGGTTTATTTGTGCAGCCCGCCCGAACGCGCTACGCTACTCCAAGCGGCTGTCGGCGAATGCCCAAACGTTTATTCACACTGTCTGTAGCCCTCGGTGCCCTGGTTTTCACCTACCTGTTCTTCGCCGAATATCTCTCTCCGTTCCGTAAAGTCCACATCCCGTTCGATCTCTGGGGTTACCATTACCCACTGGCGGACTACGCATTTCAGAGCCTCAAACGCTGGTCCTTCCCGGCATGGGATGTTTCCATTTATTCCGGCCAGCCATTCGCCGCCAATATCCAAGCCGCGCTATTTTATCCACCGTTGTGGATTGTATTCGCCGCCTGCGCCCGGCGTGGAGTTCTCTCGTACGGTGCGCTCGAAGTCTTC
>JBEKOZ010000209.1:0-7671 GCA_049521275.1 Bryobacteraceae bacterium
CAGTCGACGTTTTTTTCCCCGGACATCGGCTAAAGCCGACGCTGCAAGCTAAAGCTCGCGCCACGTTAGCAGATCCTCGGCAACTGCTCGCCGATCTGCATGGGAATCACTCGCGTGCCGCCGATTCCGGTTTTTGCGACCAGCATCCCCGGGTGCTTTTCGGTGACCATTCCAATGATTTGCGCCTCTGAACCAAGCGGATGCGCTCGCATGCGCGCGAGCACCGCGTCGGCCGCATGCGCGGCCACGATGGCGATCAGCTTGCCTTCGTTCGCCACATAAATCGGGTCCATCCCCAACAGCTCGCATGCCGAATGGACGTCCGGCTTGATCGGAATCTTCGTCTCATCGATCATGATGCCGACCTTGGACTGCCCCGCGATTTCGTTGAGCGACGAAGCCACGCCCCCGCGGGTGGGATCGCGCAGTACGTGAATATCGCGGCTTTGATCAAGCATCGCTTCGACCAGCGTATTCAGCGCGGCGCAATCGCTCTCGATGGTGGTTTCGAATTCCAGCGACTCGCGCACGCTCATGATGGCCATGCCGTGGTCGCCGATGGTGCCGCTCACGATCACGACGTCGCCGGGCCGCGCCAGCGCCGGGCCGATGCGCAAGCCGTCCGGCATGATTCCGATCCCAGCGGTATTGATGTAGCACCCGTCGCCGTGGCCTTTCTCGACCACTTTGGTGTCACCGGTGACGATTTGCACTCCAGCCTTTTCCGCCGCCTGCGCCATGCGCTGCACGATCTGCCCAAGGGAAGACATGGAAAAGCCTTCTTCAATAATGAATCCGGCGCTCAAGAACAGCGGCCGCGCGCCGCTCATCGAAATGTCGTTGACCGTCCCATTGACGGCCAGGTCGCCGATGCTGCCGCCGGGAAAAAACAATGGCTTCACCACGAAGGAGTCGGTCGAAAACGCGAGCCTTCCCGCGGGCACCGCCAGCACCGAAGAATCGCCCAGGTTTTCGAGCGCCTCGTTGCGAAACGCGGGGAGAAACAGGTGCTCCACCAATTCGGCCGAAAGCTTGCCCCCGCCGCCGTGGCCGATGACGATGCCCGGGTAGTCCTGAAGCGGAAGCGGACAAGTCCAGTTCATCAGGCGTGAACGGGCTGGGCCGCTTTTTCAAGGGTCACGAAGCGGCCGTAGTTGTAATAGGCGGCGCATGCGCCTTCGCTCGAAACCATGGTCGCGCCGAGGGGATTTCGCGGCGTGCACTGTTTGCCGAACGCCTCGCACTGATTGGGTTTGAGGGCGCCTTGCAGGACTTCTCCCGCGCGGCAAAGCGGCGATTCCTTCGTCTCGATGCCGGAGACTTGAAAGCGCTGTTCCGCATCGAAGTCGCGATAGGCGGCGCTCAATCGCCACCCACTCTTGGGAATCGTCCCGACGCCGCGCCAGGCGCGATCCGTCACCTCGAAGACCTCCTCAAGCATTTTCTGCGCGGTCTTGTTGCCCTCAAAGCTGCAGACGCGCGCGTACGCATTTTCGACCGCCGCCTGTCCCGATTCCAGCTGCGCGACGGTGCGGCGAATTCCTTCCAGAACATCCAGCGGCTCGAAGCCGGTAATGACGATGGGGACATGAAAGCGCTCCGTGATGGGCGGATACTGCCAGTAACCCATCACGCTGCAAACGTGGCCGGCGGCGAGAAAGGCCTGCACGCGGTTGATGGGCGACGTCATGATCGCTTCCAGCGCGGGCGGCACCAGCACGTGCGAAACCAGCACCGAGAAATTGGTCAGTCCCTGCTGCTTCGCGACATGGACGGCCATCGCGTTGGCGGGAGCAGTGGTCTCAAATCCGATGCCGAAAAATACCACCTGCTTCTCCGGATTCTTGCGCGCCAGCATCACCGCGTCCAGCGGAGAATACACCACGCGAACATCGCCGCCTTCGCTCTTCACCCGAAACAGATCCTTGGTGCTTCCCGGCACGCGCAGCATGTCGCCGAACGAGCAGAACATCACGTTGGGCATGGACGCGATGGCCAGCGCCTTATCGATTAGTTCGAGCGGCGTGACGCAGACCGGACAACCAGGGCCGTGAATCAATTCGATCTCCTCCGGCAGCAGCTGGTCGATGCCGTTGCGGATGATGGAATGCGTCTGGCCGCCGCAAACCTCCATAATCGCCCAGGGGCGCGTGGTGATGTTTCGAATCTCCGAAGCCAGGCGCTGGGCGACGGCGCCGTCGCGAAATTCATTCAAGTACTTCATGAGGCGCCTCCTCGCCGAGTTCTTCCTTGAGAACCCCCAGTTCCTCGAAAAGTTTAAGGGTCTCGCGCGCGGACTCCTCGTCGATCTTGTTCAGCGCGAATCCGACGTGAACGATGGTATAGTCTCCGACGGCGATCTCGGGCACGTAGGCGAGGCAAACATTTTTCGTGATGCCTCCGAAATTCACTTTGCCCATCAGCACGCCGCTATCGGGATAAATCTCAGTGACCTGACCTGGAATCGCTAGACACATGGCGCCTCCAATCCATAGCCAGCATACCGCTTATAAACTAAGTGCGTGGTCCGGCGCCGCATTCACGTTTCGGGAATCGTGCAAGGCGTGGGTTTCCGCCCCTTCGTCTATTCGCTGGCGGCGCGCCACGCGCTTACCGGAATGGTGGGAAACACCAGCAGCGGCGTGGTCATCGAAATTCAAGGTTCCGCTGAGGCCGCACGCGCCTTTATCGATCAGCTCCGCAATTCTCCGCCGCCGCTCGCCGTGATCGATGCGCTGACCGTTGAACATCTGGACGCGCAGGAGGAGGCTGGCTTCGTCATCGTCGATAGCCAGGCGCAGCCGCTGGCCAGCACGCCCATCTCTCCCGATATTGCCGTGTGCGACGACTGCCTGCGGGAAATGTTCGACCCGTCCGACCGCCGCTATCGCTACCCGTTCATCAACTGCACCAACTGCGGACCGCGATTCACCATCATTCAGGACATTCCCTACGATCGGCCGTTCACCACCATGCGCGCTTTCCCCATGTGTCCCGCCTGCGACGCAGAGGTTCACGATCCCGCGAATCGCCGGTTCCACGCGCAGCCGAACGCCTGCCCCGTCTGCGGCCCCCAGGTGTCTTTCTTAACTTCGGGGACAGTCCGCTATGTCCCCGAAGCCGCGATTGCCGCCGCAGCCGACGCTCTGGCTCGCGGGTCCATCGTCGCCATTAAAGGAATCGGCGGATTCCATCTGGCCTGCGACGCGACCAACCACGCCGCGGTCCGCACTCTCCGCGATCGCAAGGGCCGTGGCGCAAAACCGTTCGCTCTGATGGCTCGGGATCTGGAATGCGTATCGCGCTACGCCCATGTTTCGGCCGAGGAGGCGCGCCTGCTGACAGCCAAGCAACGGCCCATCGTATTGCTGCGCGCGAAAGACCACGCGGAGCTTTCTGCATGTGTCGCGCCGGGCAACAAATATCTGGGATTCCTGTTGCCCTACACTCCCCTTCACCATCTGCTCGTGGGTGAAACCCCGCTGGTCATGACTTCTGGAAACTTCAGTGACGAGCCGATCGTCAAGGATAATGACGAAGCGCTCGCGCGCCTCCGGACTCTGGCCGACGCGTTTCTCCTCCACAACCGCGATATACACGTCGTTTGCGACGACTCCGTCACCCGTGTATTCGAAGCGCGGGAGCTGCCCATCCGCCGGTCCCGCGGCTACAGTCCCATGCCCGTCAAGCTGCCGAAGGCTGGTCCGCCGCTGCTCGCGGTGGGCGGCGAGCTGAAGTCGACCTTCTGTCTGACCCGCGATGACAACGCCTATCTGAGCCAGCACATCGGCGATATGGAAAACCTGGAAACGCTCGCCGCGTTCGAACACGCATTCGACCATTTTCGAGCCCTTTTCCGAGCCGAACCGGAGCGCCTGGCCTGCGATCTTCACCCGAATTATCTCTCCTCGCGCTGGGCGGCGGCCTATGCGGCGAAACACCGCCTGCCGCTGATTCGCGTCCAGCATCACCATGCCCACCTCGCCTCGGTGATGGCCGAGCATTCGCTCGACGGCTCCCAGGCGGTGATCGGCGTGATTTTCGACGGCACCGGCTATGGAACCGACGGCGCGATCTGGGGCGGCGAGATTCTATGCGGCGCATTCGACGCGTTTGAGCGTCCCCTGCACTTGAAATACGTCCCGCTGCCGGGCGGCGATGCCAGCATCAAGCGTCCCGCGCGCATGGCGCTCGCGCATCTGTGGGCGGCGGGCATCGAATGGGATCCGGATTTAGGCTGCACTCCGGTCGAGCTCAGGGTGCTCCGGCGGCAGCTTGAAACTGGCGCGAACTGCGTCCCCACCAGCAGCATGGGCCGCCTGTTCGACGCCTTCGCCGCCTTGATCGGCGTCCGCCGCAGCGTGACCTACGAGGCCCAGGCGGCCATCGAAATGGAAGCGATATGTGACCGGCTCAATGTGGACCGCGGCTATCGCTTCTCAATCGACGCCGGCGCATTCGACCCGGCGCCCGTCTTTCGAGCCGCGCTCCAAGACCTGCGGTGCAGCGTGCCCCCGTCCGAAATTGCCGCGGCCTTTCACCACGCAGTCGCCCATTTGGTTCTCGACTGCTGTCTGATCACTCGCGAACAGACCGGATTGAACACCGTCGGCCTCAGCGGCGGAGTATTTCAAAATACGACGCTGCTTGCCTTGGTCGCCGAAGCGCTCGCCCGCCACGAATTTGAAATTCTGACCCATCGTAAGGTCCCGCCAAACGACGGTGGACTAGCGCTGGGCCAAGCGGCAATCGCCCAGCGATGCTCCTGATGCCCACGACCGACCGCGGACCTCTTCCGAGCCGTGACCAAAGGGAGCGGTTTCTTCGCCTCTTGACGAGCCCTAAGCCTTTTAGCCGGTGGCATATGCCCCACTTACTACTTAGGCGCGCCCTAAGTTTTTCAACTTTTTTCCCAAAGTCTAAAGTCTAGCCCCTAGTCCACCGATCATTAGGAGACTAAGGCTATGCTCGAACTGTGGTGGAAGCTCAAAACCTCCGCGAAGTTGGTCGCCTGGGCTGCGCCTCATGTACATCAGTGGCATAAAGATCGGATGTTCAATCAGGTGGAGGGCGATCGCCAGTTGAAGGCGCAACAGTTCGCCGAGGCGGAAGAGCGTCTGGCCGACGCCGTGGATGAGTGCGGTTCGCGGGGAAGCTCTCCCAACACCAGGATCCGGCTTCAGTTGCAGTTGGCCGAGGCGCAGCGCAAACAGGGCGCCGAAGATCCGGCCAAGCTGGATGAAGCCGAGGCCACGGTTCGCGACGCGCTGCAGCTCACCGCCCGCATTTCCAACCCCTCGGGCTACGTCCAATGCCTCGATGCGCTCGCGGAGATCTTTTACGCCCGCGACGATCTGCCCGGCATGCAGGCCCTGATCGAAGAAGGCATCCGGATCGAGGCCGCCATGCCTCATCCCAACCCTGTCCGTATGGCGCGCCGGGTCCATCGCCTTGGCTTGGCTCTCCATTTCCAGGGGGAAGACGGTGTTCCGGTCCTCGAAAAATCGATCGATCTGCACGAACAGAGCTTCGGCGAGGATCATCTTGAAACCGCCGCTGTGTTGGCCGATGCTGGCATTCTTTACCGGGCCGCAGGTCGTTATGCGGAGGCGCAGCACTGTCTGAACCGTGCGCTGCGGATTCACCGGCGGGAGCTCGGCCAGATCGCGCCGGAGACGATCAACGACATGCAGAATCTCGCCGGATCGCTCGAGGAATCCGGTAATTTTGAGTCCGCCGCCGACCTTTATGAGAACGCGATCGAGCTGAAACACCGCGTCGTGGGCGCCGATCAGGAAGAGCTGGCCGAGATGCAATTCGCTCTCGCCTGTCTTTACGTCGATTGGGGAAACCATTGCCGCGCCCGCGAGCTGGTGGCCGTTTCCATCGGGACTTTTAAGCGGAAGAAGGGCCCACGGCTCGCGATCGCCTACGAGTTGGCGGCCCACATAGAAGAATATTCAGGCCGCTTCCGCGATGCCCTCGCCGAACTGGAGCGCGCCTCCAAAGTCTGGGAGGTCTGCGGATCGGAGCGCGCCGAAGAGTTGGCTGTCAACATGGAATACCGGGCGGATTTGCTGGATCAAATGAAGCGGAAAGACTCCGCGAACTGGCTTCGCGAAAAAGCCGCGGAAGCACGGGCGGCCGGAGCGGGAACTACCTGATCTCCGGGCTCGCCGCCGTCGCCGGCTCGGCCGTATAGTTGTTGCGGATCACCAGTGTCTGGTCGGAGAAGAAGGTTCTGCTCCCCGAGCTTCCGAACGTCTCCGGCACCGCCGACACCGAATACCCGGTCGGCGTTCCGGTCACCGTGAAAAGAAATCCGCTGGCCTTCCCGTCGGCAAGATTCTTTTGCAGCAGATCGGCTGCCGCCGGCCCGGCCGCACCGCTCGCCGGTGGTCCCAGCTCGCTCAGATTCTGCGCATAGTGGCCGAATTGCGAATAATACTGCGTCTCGCAGGTGTGGATAGTGCCGATCATGCGGATCGCCGCCATCTCGTGCGCCGCCATGATCTGCCTGTTCATCTTGGGCACGGCAATGGCCGCGATAATCAGGATGATCGCAATCACGATCAGCAGCTCAATGAGCGAGAAACCTCGACGCAGGCGCATACCATCATATTAGACGCAGCGCGTGGCCAAAGTGTGCACCCCTGAATCCATCCCTCACATGCTCCGTCTTCTTGTGTTCTGTGGCGCGCGCCCCCAGGCGTGCCGCGTCGCCACTCGTGGCGCCGCCTCTTTACTCCGGATACCCTTATAGCTTTCCCCAGAATGCAAACCCGACCGCCCCCAGAATGCACAGAAACGACGCCGCATAATTCCACCGCACCGCCTCGCCCAGATAGAAGTACGCGAACACCGCGAAAACCACCAGCGTGATGCACTCCTGGATCACCTTTAGCTGGTACCCGGTGAACTGCCCATACCCGATCCGGTTGGCCGGCACCTGAAAACAGTACTCGCCAAACGCAATCAGCCAACTGACCACAATCGCCGAAACCAGCGGCATGGACCGGTGCTTCAAGTGTCCATACCAGGCAAACGTCATGAAAGCATTCGAGATAAGGAGCAAAATGACAGTGACCATAACTTTTGGAAAAATGTTATCACGATTTCGCGCAAATCTATCTCCTTCCGAATCCATTACTTCCCGCCTTCCCCCACCCCAGTCTGTATTTCCCCCTTCTATCCTGCAATCGAGAGGTTGGCGCATTGATTCGGCGTCCAGCCCACCGGAGCGTGAGCGTCCATGGCCACCTCATCGACCGACGTTAAAACGATACAGCGAGAGCAGCGTGCGATACAGCGTCCCAGTCCCCTCTGGGTTATCAAAGGGCCCGGGTAAAACCGGTAGGAGCGCTCCGATGGAAAATATTAACGACTCCCCCTGGCGCAAGCCAGGGGACTCTTAAAGCGCCGCGCGAATACGCAACAGCTTCGCCCACAGCGGCCCCAACAGGTCCAGCCGTAGTGCGTTCGCACCATCCGACAACGCCCTCTCCGGAGCCTCGTGCACTTCCATGAACACCGCATCGGCTCCGGCCGCCACCGCCGCGCCCGCCAGCGGTTCGATGAACTGCGGCTGTCCGCCCGACCCGCTGCCGGCCGCGCCCGGAAGCTGCACGCTATGCGTCGCATCGAACACCACCGGCCATCCGAACCCGCGCA
>JBEKOZ010000210.1:0-10240 GCA_049521275.1 Bryobacteraceae bacterium
GTGATTCGAGCGGCGCGCCGGTCCAGTCCGCCGCTGCCGTTACTGCTCGGCCTCCACACAACCGCCGTGCGCAACAGGCTGCGGAAAAGTCGGCCAGTTGGCTGCGGCTCTGTGGCGCATATGTCCGCATGCTGACGCATGGCGGTTCAGGGGCGGCGCTGAGCATTAACGGCGCACACAACACTGAACCGCCATGCGTCAGCATGCGGACAGACGTCCATGCGCGTTGTGACGCCAAGGATTCTTCGCGGGCAGCCCCCGTTTTCAGTATCCTTCTAAGAGAATGCAGGTTCCGGCCAATGTCGGCAAGTACGAGCTTCTCGAATTTCTAGGCGGAGGCATGTCGCACGTTTATCGCGCGCGCGATACCGTCATCGACCGGCCGGTAGTGGTGAAGCTGCTCACCGACGATGCGTGCAAGGACGCGGGAGCCAAGGCGCGATTCCTCCAGGAGGCCCGGCTCGGCGGAAATATCCAGCACGAACACATCGTCAGCGTGTTCGATTTCGGCGAACACGAAGGGCGCCCGTTCATCGTCATGGAATATCTGAAGGGCGAAGACCTGCGCGACGCCATTCGAGGCGGACGCACCGGCAGCCTGGTGGAGCGGATGGAGATTGCGCTCGAAGTCGCCGAAGCCCTGGAGTATGTGAACGCGCGCGGCATTGTGCATCGCGACATCAAGCCGGAAAATATTCACCTCGACCTGAACCGCCGCGTGAAGCTGATGGATTTCGGCATCGCCAAGACGGCCGATTTATCGCTGACCAAAACCGGCATGACCATGGGAACGCCGTATTATATGGCTCCGGAGCAGATCTCGGGCAAGCCGGTAATGGCGCAGGTGGACATCTACGCGTTCGGCCTGGTGTTTTATGAGCTGCTCACCGGCGCGCGCGGCGTGAACGGCGACGCGATTGAGGCGGTCATGTACCAGATTCTCAATCTGCCGCTGGACCCGGCGCCGATGGTGAACGCCGGAATTCCTCCGCAGGTGCGCGCGCTGGTGCTGCACTGCGTCGAGAAGAAGCCCGAGAATCGCCCGCAGAGCTTCCGTGAAGTGGTGGAGGAATTGAGCGGGCTGATCTCCGGGCTGGCCATCGGAAAGACGCAGCCGGTCGTTATGAAAACGGTGCCACTGCCCGTGTCGACCGTGCCGCTCCCCGTGCCGGCGCCACTGACTTCAGCGCCGGAGCTGCCGATCTCCCTACCGCCGCAAGCGCAGCCGCCCGAACCGCCGAGGCCCCGGCCCGCCATCGCGCTCTGGAGCGTGCTCGCGACATTGGCCGTCGGAATCGCGGCCGGCGCGGGATGGTGGGTCACGCGCGGCAGGACTCCGGTCGAGCCTTCGCCGAAGAAGGAAACGGTGATTCCAGTACCTCAAATTCCGGGAATGATCTACATTCCGGCGGGGAGTTTTTTGTCCGGCAAGCAGAACACGCCCGTTTCGCTGCCGGCGTTTTATATTGACGAGACGGAGGTGTCGAACGCGGAGTTTGCGGACTATTGCAAGGTGCAAGGCTGCGCGCCGCCCAAAGCCGCTTCGGGTCTTCCAGTGGTGAACGTGACCGTGGCGCAGGCTCGCGACTATGCGGCGTGGGCAGGCAAGAGATTGCCGAGCGCGCTCGAATGGGAGCGAGCGGCGCGGGGAACGCAAGGCGGGAGGTTTCCGTGGGGCGACCAGGAGGATGCGTCGCTTGCCAACGTCGCGGGAAAGGCTTTGCAGCCCGTGAAATCCTACGCCGCGTACCACGATGTGTATCAGATGGCGGGCAATGCGTGGGAAATGGTGGACGGGGAGGTCACGCCGAGCAGCGAAGCGGTGGCGACGTTCTCCTCACTGAAGCCGCCCGCGACGGCTGAGGAAAAATGGATCACCATGCGCGGAGGATCGTTCAAAACGCCATTGGCATTTGCGGTGGCGTCCGAGTTTGTGGCCATTCCGGAGCGCCTTTCGTCGAGCGAGATCGGATTCCGATGCGCGAAGTCGGCTCATGAGTAACACCTGGGATGCGGGGCGTTATCAGGCCCGCCACTCCTACGTCTTTGCGTACGGCGAGGGGCTGATCGACCTGCTGGAACCGCGCCCCGGCGAGCGGATTCTCGATCTCGGCTGCGGGTCGGGTCAACTGACCGCGAAAATCGCCGGGAGCGGAGCGGAGACCAGCGGGCTCGACCGCTCGCCGGAGATGATCGCGGAGGCCCGTCGCAATTTTCCTGAGTTGACGTTCGAGCTTGGAGACGCGGCGGATTTTGCTGTTCCTACGCCGGTCGACGCGGTGTTTTCCAACGCCGTGCTGCACTGGGTGAAAGATGCGGACGGTGTCGCCCGGTCGGTCGCGCGCGCGTTGCGGCCCGGCGGGCGATTCGTGCTCGAAATGGGTGGGAGAGGCAACACGCAAGCAGTGATGGACGCGCTGCGCGAGGTCGCCGGTCCGGTCGAGACTCCGTGGTATTACCCCAGCGTCGGCGAATATGCGTCCCTGCTGGAGCGCCACGGCTTCGAGATTTCGTTTGCTACCCTGTTCGACCGTCCGACGCGCGTCGAAGGGGAAGACGGTTTGGAAGACTGGCTCCTCATGTTCGCCGGGCCGATCCTGGCGGGATTGGGTGAGGATCGCGCGAAAGAAATTCGTCGCGAAATCGCCGAACGGCTCCGGCCGAAAATGTTTCAGGACGGCGGCTGGATGGTGGATTACCGGCGATTGCGCGTGATTGCAAAGTGCAATCATTGAGATCACTGCTATCATTGAGGTATGGCCAGCATCACCATTCGCCGGTTGGAAGAAAAAACGAAACAGCGGCTGCGTATCCGCGCGGCCCGCAACGGCCGCTCCATGGAAGAAGAGGCTCGCCAGATCCTGAAGGTCGCGCTCAACGAAAAAAGGGCGCCGGGACTCAACCTCGTCGAATCCATACGCAGAATTGTTGACCCCCTCGGCGGCATAAACCTGCCGGACATTCCTCGGGGTCCAATGCGGCCGCCGCCGACTTTCGATTAAATGATTGTCGCCGAATTTCGATATAAATGATCGTCTTAGATACGAATGTCCTTTCGGAAGTGATCAAGACGGATCCCTCCGCGGAGGTGAGTGGCTGGCTCGCCCTCCAACCGCCTACTGTTATTTTCACGACAGCAATCACGCAGGCAGAGCTGCTCTATGGAATTGAGCTGATGCCCAAGGGACGGCGCCGGTCTGTCGTCGAAGCTGCCATCGTGAAAATCCTTACTGAGCTTTTCGCGAATCGCATTCTGCCCTTCGATAGCGACGCGGCGGAAGCCTATTCCAGGATCGCCTCCTCGCGCCGCGCAATGGGCAGGCCGATGTCGGAAGCGGATGCCCGGATTGCGGCGATCGCCCTATCGCACGGCGCCGAACTCGCCACCAGAAACGCGCGCGATTTCGCGCATTGCGGGATTAAGGTGTTGAACCCTTGGGGGCAGTGATACCCTCGAAGTATGGGGCTTTCCCAATCCTTCTTCGCCGACAGGTTCGGCATCACTGAGCGCGACCTTGAGTCGTATTTGAGCGAGGCCCTCTCCGCCGGCGGCGAATATGCCGACCTCTATTTCGAATATCTGGCCACCACCTCGATCGGCATCGACGAGGGCATCGTCAAAAGCGCCACCGAAGGCGTGAGCCTCGGCGTCGGTGTCCGCGTCATTGCCGGGGAGCGTACCGGCTACGCCTACAGCGACGATTTGAGCCCCGCGAAAATCCGCAAAGCGGCGCGCGTGGCGGCGCATATCGCCCGGGGTCCGGCGACTATCGTCAAGACCGGCTTCGAGGTTGCGCGCCGGCACAATCTTTATCCCATGCTGTCCGCGCCCAATGAAACCGGGCTCGCCGAGCGGGTCGACCTGGTGAAGCGCGCCGATCGCGCGGCGCGCGCGTACGATCCGAGGGTGTTTCAGGTGCAGGCGACCTATGCCGATAACCTGCGCAATGTTCTGGTCGCCACGAGCGAAGGCCGCTTGAGTTTCGATCGTCAGCCGATGGCACGCATGAGCGTCAGCGCCCTCGCGCGGCAAGGCGACGGCCCACCGCAGCACGGCCACGCCGGAGGCGGCGGACGCGTCACGCTCGATTTCTTCGAGAAAGAAAAGACGCCGGAGCATTTCGCCCGCGAAGCCGCGCGCCAGGCGATCGTTCAGCTGGATGCCGTGGACGCGCCCGCCGGCGAAACGACGGTGGTGCTGGGCCCGGGCTGGCCGGGAATTTTATTGCACGAAGCGGTGGGCCACGGCTTGGAGGCCGACTTCAATCGTAAGGGCGTCTCCGCCTTCAGCGGCCGCATCGGCCAGCAGGTCGCGAGCCCTCTCTGCACCGTCATCGACGACGGAACCATCGGCAGCCGTCGTGGATCGCTCAACGTCGACGATGAAGGCATGCCGACGCAGAAAAACGTGCTGATCGAAAATGGCGTCCTGCGCGGCTATTTACAAGATAAGCTGTCCAGCCGCCTGACCAACAACACTTCGACCGGCAGCGGACGCCGCGAAAGTTATCAGCACATCCCGATGCCGCGCATGACCAACACCTATATGCTGGCCGGTGAGAGCGATCCTGAGGAGATCATTAAATCCGTCCAAAAAGGCCTCTATTGCGCGACTTTCGGCGGCGGCCAGGTGGACATCACCAGCGGCAATTTTGTTTTCTCCGCGACCGAAAGTTATCTTATCGAGAACGGCAAAATCACCCGGCCGGTGCGCGGCGCATCTCTGATCGGCAACGGACCCGAAGCGTTGAAGTACGTCAGCATGGTGGGCCGCGATCTGCAGCTCGACGAAGGCGTCGGCGTGTGCGGGAAAGAAGGGCAGAGCGTGCCGGTCGGCGTCGGCATTCCGACCGTGAAGATCGATCGCATGACTGTGGGCGGCACTGCGGCATGAGCGATCTCGAAACGCTGGCCGCCGATGCGGTGAAACGCGCTCTCGATGCCGGAGCTACCGGCGCCGAGTGCACCATCTTGGAAGGCGAGGAATTTTCCGCAGCCGTGCGCATGCGCGAGGTGGAGAGCCTGAAGGAAGCCGGCTCGCGAGCCGCGGGAATTCGCGTCCTGGTGGGCCAAAACGGCGGCTCCTCCTACACCTCGGACCTGACCTCCGAGGGAATCGCGACCATGGTGCGTGGCGCCATCGACCTCGCGAAAATCACCAGCGAAGATCCGTTTGCGGGCCTTCCCGACGAAGCCGACCTCGGTTCGCGCAAAGAAGATCTTGCGCTCTACGACGCTGCGATCGAGAGCATGGAAACGGATTGGAAAATTGCCCAGGCCAAGCGCGCCGAAGAAGTGGCCTTCGCAACCGACGCCCGCATTCTCAATTCCGAAGGCGCGTCTTTTGACTCGTATGTCGGCCGCCGCGTCTTCGTGAACTCCAAAGGCTTCGCCGGCAGCTACCGCACGTCGAGCTGCGGTCTCAGTGTTTCCCCGGTCGCCAAGCAAAACGGATCGATGGAGCGCGACTACTGGTTCACGTCGGCGCGCGCGGCGTCGAAGCTGGAAAGTCCCGACGAGGTCGGCCGGCGTGCCGCGGAGCGCGCCGTGCGGCGCTTGAATCCTCGAAAAATTCCTACCCAGAAAGCCGCGGTGCTGTTTGAGCCGCGCACTGCGCGAGCCTTGCTCAGTGACCTTTTCGACGCGGTGAACGGCGGCGCCATCTACCGCCACGCTTCGTATCTGGTGGGCAAACTCGGCGAGAAAATCGCCGCGGATTCGTTGACCGTGATCGACGACGCGACCTTGCCGGGCCTGTTCGGAACCTCGCCCTTCGATGACGAAGGCGTGATCTGCCGCCGCACCGTGGTGATCGAGAAGGGCGTTCTTAAAAGCTACCTGCTGAACTCTTATTCGGCGCGCAAACTGGGTTTGAAAACCACGGGCAACGCGTCGCGCGGCGTCACCGGCAACGCGGGCGTGGGTCCGGGCAACTTTTTTATTGAGGCGGGAGAGCGCTCGCCGGAGTCTATATTAAGAGGGCTGCCCACGGGTTTGTACGTCACCGAATTAATCGGCGGCGACACCAACACCGTGACCGGCGATTATTCGTCGGGCGCCGCCGGTCTGTGGATCGAGAACGGCGAATTGGCGTATCCTGTTTCGGAGATCACGATTGCGGGAAATATGAAGCACATGTTGATGGACCTCGAGATCGCATCAGACCTGGAATTTCGCGGCTCGATTGCCTCGCCCACTCTGCTGATTCGGGAGATGATGATCAGTGGCCAGTGAGACTTTTTCCGCGCGGCAGGTGAAAGCCGAACCGCGAATCGGCGTGCCGGTATACGTCGCGGGCGCAGTCGCCGTGCTCGGGCTGGTGGTGTTTCTGTACACGCAATACGTGGCGAAACACACCCCGACCGACGCCCCGCTGACGCCCGAAGCCAAGGCCTACGTCAGGAATCTGACGCTCAGCGACGTCGAAATCAAGGCCAACAAAAGTTATCTCAACCAGATGGTGGTCGAAATCAACGGCAAGATCGGCAACGCGGGGGACCGCCCGCTCGACACCGTGGAAATCTACTGCGTGTTCTACGATTCCTATGGCCAACTGGTGCTGCGCTCGCGCGTTCCCATCGTCAGTCCCCGCATGGGCGGGCTGAAGCCTGGCGAAACGAAAACCTTCCGTCTGCCGTTCGACGAAATTCCGGATAGCTGGAACCAGCAGATGCCGCAGCTGGTGATCGCCGGCGTTAAATTTCTCTGATGGCGCGCGTGCTGTTGGTGGACGACGACACCGCCGCGCTGGATTTGAGGAAACGGATCTTCGAGAATCGCGGGCGCGCGGTGACCGTGGCAAACAGCGCGGCCAGTGCCCGAGAACAATTCCTCGCCCAGCCACCGGAGAGCGTGATTCTCGACCTCCGGCTACCCGATGCCGAAGATGGGATCGCCCTGATTCGCGAGTTTCGAGCTGCCTCACCGGCCGTGAAAATCGTAGTGCTCTGCGGCTGGCGCGCCGATCTCGATGGCCGGCCCGAGGCGGCGCTGGTCGATCTGATCCTGTCGAAGCCGGTGCGATCGGAAGTACTGTTGAGCTCGATCTCTTAGCCCCGGCCTCAAGCAACCGCTCCCGATGGTCGCGGCTCCGTAAGAAACTGATACCACATTCGCGTTATAGAGCCGCGACCATCGGGAGCGGTCCAATCGAGCGCTACCGAGCCGCGACCGCAGGAAGCGGTTTTGGCCGTCACGTCTCCGAGAGCTACAAACGCGCCCCCCGCCGCCCATTAAGGATCTTCACGAACGATGCCGAACGCAGTTCTTCGAGCGTCAGCCCGGTCAGCCGCGGCGCTTCTTCTTCTGGAATCGCGCCGCAATTGATCGCGCGCAGGAAATAATTCAGCAGACCCTGCCCGGTGGCCGCGTCGTCGAACACATCGCCCACCAGCGTCGCCTGCGCCGCCTTCGAGACGAAATTCCGCAGCCGCTCCGACGCCGCGTCCAGCCCTTCGAGAAAGAATGAATAGACGGCGGCGTAGCGCGTCGGCAATTGCGCCGGATGCAAATCCCATCCCTGGTAAAACCCGTTGTCGAGCGAGTGGCGGATGTGATCGTGATGCAGCTTCCATGCGCGGTGCACCGCCATCCGGTTTTCTAAAATTTCCCGATGCGACAACACCGCCCCTCGATGGGGAGGCACCGGCAGAATATTCGTATCATCGACCGCGCAAAATCGCACGCCGGATGCAGCATGTGCTGATGCGCCGCCGTGATCCCCAGGCTCGCGGTGTAATCGTACGTGCCGAAATGCGCGGCGATCGATCGGCCTCGCGCAGCCTCCACCAGCGCGGGCAGCATGAAGATCGACTGCGGAGTCTCGACCATCATTTCCATGCGGACGCCGCTGCCGAGTTGGTCCAGCACATCAACCAATGCGGAAACCTGCTCCGGCACCGTGATCTTCGGAAGCGTGATTACGAAATTCTCGGGAACGCTCGTCCCCAGCGCGTTCAGGAACCGCGCCAGCGTCCGCACGCTACGCGCCTTCAATTCTTCGCTGAAACATTTGATGCGGATTCCGAGAAACGGCGGCAGCGTGCTTTCCGCGAGTCCTTTCAGGACTTCCCCGGCTGCGGCATCCGCGGTCGCGTCCTCCTCCGCATCGGGACGATTGCCGTAGCCGTCTTCGAAATCGATCCGAAAATCTTCCACCGGCTCGCGCCGCAGCTTTTCGATCACGCGTTCGTAAACTGTGTCCGCGAGCTGGTTCGGAATGCCGATCGCCAGTGCCAGCGTCGCCGCGTCGGGAGCGAAATCGGTGAGCGAACGTTCCGCGATCGCGCCCATTTTCTGGCACAGGTCGGACTTGAACAGGTGCGCTCCGCCATAGACAGTGTGCACCGGCTGTCGCCGCCCCGAATCGCCCGGGTAGCGTCGCGAAAATTCCAGATTTGCGGCCGCCAGCGAATCGGGCAATATCGGTGTCATCTAATACTCCACTCGATCCCGCTTCTCCATCCACGCCCGAAAGCACTCGAGCGACTCCTCGCGCATCGTCTCGATAAACGGAATCTTGCGCTCCGCCCGCGGCAGCGCGATCTGCCTGGCAATGAACGCGTCGTCAAATCCCGCCGCTGCCGCGTCCGCTGCGCTGCCCGCGAAATAAACGCGCGCCGGGCGAGCCCAGTAAATCGCTCCCAGGCACATCGGGCAAGGCTCGCAAGTCGTGTACAGGTCGCACCCGTCCAGCTGAAATGTGCCGAGAGCGGCGCAAGCCGCGCGGATCGCCACCATCTCGGCATGCGCGGTGGGATCGTTCGCGGACGTGACACTGTTGGTCCCCTCCGCCACAACGCGCCTGTCCTTCACGATCACCGCCCCGAACGGCCCGCCGCGCCCGGAGCGCACGTTCTCGATAGCGAGCTCAATCGCCCGCGCCATGAACAGATTCTCCACCCGCTATCTAGTTTCCCAGATAGCTGTGAAGCCCGCTTCCGGCGCGGGTCCGCATGCTGACGCATGGCGGTTCCGATAGCGCGCCCTCTGCCCTTACTGCTCGGCCTCCAAGACCGGGCGCCGCACCCGCTAGAACAGGAACTTCAGCGCCAGCTGCACCCGCCGCGGATCCTGCGCCGAGGTGACCTGTCCGAACGTCGCGTCTCCCAGAAAATTGTCGGGCAGATTGAGATTCGTGTGGTTCAGCACATTGAAAAACTCCGCGCGAAACTGGACGTTCAGCCGCTCCGTCGCCCGCGTGTTCTTCATGATCGAAACGTCCACCGTGGCCAGTCCAGGCCCGCTGAGAATATTGCGCCCCGCGTCCCCGAATGTCCCGTACGGCGAGACCGCGAACGCCGCGGTATTGAACCATTCCTGCGCGCTGGGATTCGCCAGGTGCGCATTCCCGACAATATCCGGCCGGTTGTTCGCGCCATATCCGAGATTGCTGAATCCCGTGTTCGAATTGTCGTCGTCCTCCGCCAGCATTACCGTGAACGGCTGTCCCGTCTGGAACGTCAGCACGCCGAAACTCTGCCATCCCCCCAGCCAGCGATGCCCCTTGGCGATCGGCAGATCGTACCCGTAGCTCAGCGTGAAGCGATGGCGAATATCGAAGTCGGACCGCCCGCGCTCGGCGCTCAAATCGTAACTGTTTTGCGGAAAATTCGGATCGCCCGTAGTGGTGAAAAATCCGGAAGCGTCGTCAATCGATTTTGCATAAGTATAGGAAGCCAGCACGGACAGCCCCTTCCACAAGCGCTGCTCGAACCTGGCCTGCAAGCTGTGATATGTGGAGTTGGCGTTCGATTCGATAATGTCGACATCGGAAAAATAAGGATTCGGCGGCAGATTCTCTGGATTCGTCGACGGCAGCGCCTGGTTGATGTTGCGCGAGTCGATCAGCCGCGTGCCCTTCGATCCCACGTAGGCGACCTCCAGCATCCTCGCTGTCCCCAACTGCCGCTGAATCCCGAAATTCCATTGCTGGATGTACGGCGTCCGCAGCCCGCGCTCGAACGCCGTCGCCGACGCCGGATAAGGATAAGGAAAATCGTTCGGGAACGGATCCGAAAGCGACAGGTTGTAGGTCTGCGTCGGATAAAAAACGTTCAGATTGTAGTACGGTGCGCTGAAGTACCCGAGCTGCGGCGCGAAGTTGTTGTAGTCGGGATTATAGCCGGAGCGCGGGAATCCGCCCACGCCCACCGGCACCAGGACGCCTTGCGCGGGATCGTAAACATTCGCGCGATTCGACGCGTCCACGCCCGGCGAATTGTATTCGTACCGCAGCCCC
>JBEKOZ010000211.1:0-7648 GCA_049521275.1 Bryobacteraceae bacterium
GTTGCGATCGAAGGGCAGCCCGCGCGGGCCGCAATTGACGGCGATCCCCAGGTACCAGCAATAAGGATTCGCGCCGGGCTTGGGCGTCGAGGTGAAACTGAAGTCGAGATAGTTCGAGACAAACAGATCCAAACGGCCGTCCCGGTCGTAGTCGAGAAACGCGCACCCCGTGTTGTACCGCATGCGAGCCTCCGTCAGTCCCGCCTCACGCGTCACATCGCGAAAGCGCTTGCCGCCTTCGTTGTGATAGAGCGTGTTCTGGCCCCAGTACGTGACGAACAGATCGGTGAATCCGTCGTTGTCGTAATCGCCCGCGCAAACGCCCTGCGCCCATCCGGTGCGCGTGATTCCCATCTCGGCGGAGACGTCTCGAAACCGGCCTCCGCCTTCGTTGTGATAAAGCCGCGAAGGCGCGCCGTCGCCGCTGGCCACAAACGCGTCCAGCAGCCCGTCGTTATCGTAATCGAGGAAACCCACGCCGCTGCCGGTGGTCTCAATGATGTAACTCTTCGACTTCATCCCGCCGTTCGGGATGGCGTGGGTGAAGCCGCGCGCGGCGCCTTCGTCGCGGAACTGCGGAGACCATACGCCTGCTGCAATCGCGGCGCCCAAACACAAAACGAACGCGGCCCTCATTTCGCGGGCGGCTTTTCACCGAGCTTCTTCAGAAAGTCGCTGAACTCGCCATCCGGCGTCTTGTGCAATTCGTCCAGCCGCGTCTTTTCGCGCCGCGCATCGTCCATGCGGCCGGCATTGCGATAGGCGATCATCAGCGCATAGTGCGCCGCTTCGCTGGGAGGCGCCAGCTCGACCGCCTTTTCGAGCAGCGGAATCGCCTCCGGGCTGCGCCGCGCCTCGTTTCGCAAAGTACCGAGAGCGCACAGCGCCTCGACGAAATCCGGCCGCAGTTTGAGCGCCTGCTCAAATCGCGACTCCGCTTCGGCGGACCGCTGGCTGACCTCCAGGATGCGGCCTGCCTGATAAATCGCCACGGCATCGGAGGGGTTCAAGGCAATCTCCGCTTCGATTTCCTTTAACGCCGCAGCAAGCGTCTCGGGCTCGTGCGAACTGTTCAGCAACGCGCGCGCCAGCTGAAAGTGCAGGTTCAATGCGCGCGGATTCTTAGCGATGGCCTTGCGATACTCCGCGGCCGCTTCGGCGTACTGGCCCTGCGTTTCGAGAATGTCGCCGGAAAGCTCGTTCACCCGGAACGACGCCGGAGCCTTTTCATAAAGCTGCCTGATCGTCTCGTTCCAGGCTCGCATCTGGAGCCGCGCCGTTTCATAGAGCACGTCCGCATCGGCGGGATCTTTGCCGCGCAGACGATTGAGAATCGCGGCCGCATCGTCGAGACGGCCCGCGCCGATACGGCACCGCGCGAGCGCGAGACCCGTCAGTTTTCGCAATGCGCCGTCGCTCTCGTCGCTCGCCTTGGTCAGCGCCGCGTCGGCGTCGGCGCAACGCCCCGTCAAAGCCTCGACCAACGCCAGCAGGGATGTGGCTCGCGCGTCTCCGCCTTGGTCGACAGCGCCGCGAAAGTTTCGCTCAGCGGTAACGTAGTCGCCTTTGTTGTACGCTTCCAAACCTTGAACGACCAGATTATTTTGCGCGGCCAAAGTCGAGGAGAGACTCGCGGCGAGCAGCAAGCAGGCGCCGCTCAGGTTAATGCCCGGCATCGTCGATCACCAGATCCAGATTGCCAAACCGGCGGCGGCCGGCGCCTTCGAGATAACGAAACTCGAGCAGCGGTGGCCGTCCCGGCGCGATTTGCCGCTGGCCGCCCAGGCGGTCGTCCAAATCGCCCGCTTCGAGCACGCGGCCCGACCGCGCCACATCGTCGATCAGGTCGGCGATCCGCGTTTCCGCACTCCCCGGCGCGGCGGCGGTTTCGGCCAGCTTCTGGTGCTGCTCCCGCTCCCGCAAGGCATCTTCCGTTCGGCCCAGCCGCTCGTAGACGCGCGCCAGATGAAAGTGCGCGCCGGGCTCGCGCGGATCGAGCGCCACACTCTGCTCCAATTCCGCAGCCGCTGTTGCATACTCGCGTTTGCGCTCCAGCAGGCACCCGATTTGATAATGCGTCTCGGCCTGAGTGTTGTCGATCGCGCGCGCGTGCTCCAGCAACCGCATCGCTTGCTCCGCCTCAGGCGGAAAACCTCCCGGATCGAGCCCCGCTACCAGCGCCTTCGCATAGAGCAGGCACACCCCCGCATCGTCGGGATGTCGCGCCTGAAACTGCGCGAACCGTTCGACCACTTCCGGCAGACGCTCCCCGGCGTGGTCCAGCATGCGGCCGAGAAACATATAAGGCTGCGACACATCGGGAGCCAGAGCAATCGTTTTCAGAAACTGGTCGACGGCCTCCGGAAACCGCCGCATCCCATACGCGCAGACCCCGTCCGCGAGCTCGATCTGCGGGCTGCGCGCGAATACCTTGCGCGCGTTGGCGATGGCCTCCGAGGCATGAACGAAATCTTCGTGCTGGAGATACAGCTGGATCAGCTGAAAGTGCGCATTCTCATCGTACGGCGCAAGCTGAACCACAGCCGAAAGATATCCAGCGGCGCGCTTCAGATCCGGCTGGAGGTCGGTGGACAGAAACGCCAAGCCACGAAGCACCTCGGGATCCCGCGCGCCCAGCGTTTCCGATTTCGCCGCCGCTGCGAGCGCAGCCGCGCCGTTCTTGCGCCGCGCATAGGTTTGGGCCAGCAGCATCCAGGCGCGCGCGTTGCCTGGATCCTTCGCCGTGAGCGCTTCCAGCCTGGCTTGCGCCTCCGCCAAGTTCCCCGAAGCCAGCGCCGCTCCCGCCTCCCGATAGGGATTGGGCGCCGTCGACTGCGGAGCCAATAACAGCACGCTCACCAGCCACCACATGTCCGGTTTCCTCTCGAAACCAGCATATCTAAAAATGGACGTCTTTCACGCAATCCGCGCGATCAAGTCGGCCAACTCGACCGGCGCGTCAGACCGTTTCCCTTTTTCGAACGCGGGTGCAATCGCGACCGCCTCGCCGTGATCCTCAAACCACGCCAGAAATGCCGACTTCTCCTCTCCCGGAAGACGCTGCTGATTCAGCCAGGTGTAATAGGCGCCCATATCGGCATCGATCAGGGACCCCCGCGGATCGAGTTCCGGCTTGCGTTGACGCTCGGCCAGCAGTTCGTTCATCTGGTTTTCGCGCTGGCGCGGCGCGAAGTGAGCGAACAGCGTCAGCGGTTGCGCGCGTCGCAGCGCCTCCCGCGCGGCCCATTGCACGAACGTCGTCGAGAAGACTTGTGTTCCCGACCCTTCCGTCAGCAGACTCAGCGTAAATCGGCTGAGTACATTGTCCGAATCGATACCGGCTTCCGCGGGCTTGATCTGTGCCAGCATCGTACGAAACGCTTCGGGATCGAACACCGGCGCCTCGTAGGCTTTCCGCATCCTGTTTTGAAGCGCCGCGCGCGGCCCGGAAAGCGCGCTGTAAGAAACCCGTGTGACTCTTTCAGGGACGTTGACGCTCGCGCCTCCATCGATGTACCAATGCCCGTACGGCACGGGATGCGCGTCGGCACGCGCCGCAATCGCATCTGCCAAGACCTGAAGGCCGCCTGTATGTTTGACCTGCGTGAAATAGACGCCCTGCGGCCGGAGCTTGCGAAACAGCCGGTAATCGTTCTTCTCAACACCTCGCCCGATCACCGCGACCCCCAACCTGTGCGTCGCCAGCGGCGGATCGGGAGCCGACGCCGAGACTTTCTGAATATACTCGACCGCCGCCGCGCGGAAAGTATCAATCTGATGCGTCGCCCACAAATGCGCGGACAGCCGCTCCGAAAACATGGCGGGGGAGTTGACCCAGTCCGTCTGCTCCAATTCGCGCGTCAGCTTAAGTTGTGTGAAAGCGGACAAGGCGGTCAAGCCGCTCCCCAGATAGTTGAACTGCCGCGCCAGATCCGCTCGCTCGGCAGGAAATTTCCAGTCGTACACGATCAATTCGCGCAGCAGCAACGGCAGGAACCCCAGCGGCAGCCGCTGCAACAGCGCGATCTGTTTTATCGCGAGCTGCCGCGCGTCAGGAGGGTATCCATTGAAACTGGCCGCCGTCAATTCACTCGGGAGCATGGCTTCAAACCACCTCCGCGATCGGTTTACCCGTCGAGAGCCGCGCGTCGAAGCCGAAATATGCGCCGAGCGTCGGGATGAGGTCGGTCGACTCCACGCGCCGGTCGACCACGACGTTCTGCTTCACCTCCGGCCCCAGCACCATCATCCATGTGGTGCGCGAAAGCGCGTCGCCGGTGCGGTGATGCTGGAACCCGTTGCCGCCCGCGTCGATATCGGAGTCGCGTCCGAAATCCGGCAGGATGAACATCGTCGTCTTGTTTGCATATTCGGGATCGCTCTGGATCGCCCTCCACAGTTCCGCGCACAACCGGTCCGACCGCTTGATGCCGTCCAGATACAGCGAGAAAGTGCCTGAGTGCGCAATGTCGATATCGTGCAGCGTGACCCATAGAAGACTCGGCGCAAGTTGCCGCATCAGCTGCTTGGCGATGTACACGGAGAGCTCGTCCGGGCTGACCAGGTTGCGTGCGTGCGCGGCGAAATCGTCCACCGAGAGTTTGAGAACTTCCGCGATTTGCGCCAGTTCGATCTGGCTGCCCGTGAGCGGAGGCGCGTAGAGCGGCGTCTCGTAGTTGTCGCGCAGCAAATGTTGATACCGCGCATCGTCGGCCGACGGGAGCGCCGCCGCAAGCAGCCGCTTCGGAAGGATCACGCCCGCTCCCAGCCCCGGCCCGTATAGCTTGTGGCCGCTCTCGCCAATGCGCGCGAATCCGTTACTGGGCGCCACCACCCACGCGTCCGTAGCGGGCCGCTTCAGGTCTTTGCGAAAGTACTCGAACACCGTGGGATTATTCGGCGAGACCGCCGCGAAGTTGTTGAACGTTTCATAGACCCCCGTGACGATGCTGGCCGTCGCCACGTAATGCCCGAGAATCCCTTGATTGACGACGTTCGTTAAGAATGTGGCTTGGGGGATGAGTTCGTTCAGCAGATTCGGAATATTCTCCTGCCCATCCGGCATGAACGTTTCGTCGTCCCGCGCCCCGCCGCCGAAAGTGACCACCACCGCCTTACGATTTTTCGGCGCAGCCATGACGCGCAGCGCGGCGGGGCCGAACAAACCGGCGCCGGTTACGGTGCGAAGGAAGTTGCGGCGGCTCAGCGAAATCGCCTTCGAGATTTCCTGCGAATCGGCGAAGCGCATATGACTACCGCTTATCATAACTCCTCACGAAGTCACTTAGCCGTCCAATCTGCTTGTCACCCCTGATGGGCTGCGCGCAGAAAGCAACGTTGCGCGAGCAGTCCGACGATTGCGGCTTATGTCCCGTTCCAGCGCGGCCAGCACGAAGATCGGTGTCGCCACACCTAGGGCCTCAACGATCGAAGTCTGCTCTCCTGTGCATGTCGTACCCCTGACAAGTGGGACATCCGTAGTACCAATAATCCCAACTATAGGGCCATTCCCTGAGAGCCGTACTGAGGGCAGGATGGAAGCATGAGAAAGCAGTGCCCCGATTGCCACACAATGATGAATGCCGAGGCTCCCTACTGCGGCGCTTGTGGGTGCCCGTTCGCCCTTGTTTCGCGATTTCGCGCGAAGCCGTCCTCTCGTCCGGCTACCTGGACCGGTCGTGCGCTTGCTATTGCTTGCGGACTATTAGCCGCGTCGATCGCCCACTTTCTCTACGCATAAAGAGCGACACGACCCCAACGCGGTAGCCGCGCAATTCTCTCAGTCTCGATCGGATGCATGCTCCGCAAAATAGGGCAGCACTGTTGACTAATACACGGCGGATTCGGCAGGTATGTTAACGCCCATTGTAGGGCAGTAATATCTCATAGCTAGCCCTCTCACGCCCCTGCGTAAACAAGGCACGAGGTCGTGTCTATCGGCTTCACCTCAAAAACGGCGGGTCCGACCAATCCCACAGCCTCTCCAGCCGCTGTCCGATCTTCACTGGCTTCACGCTCCACTCGTACACCGCCTCCGACCATCCGCCACGCAGATGCATCGCCAGGCCGATCAGCGCACAAGTCACGAACGCCGTCCGCGCCACCCTCGAAAGCCCCTCCCAGCGCGCCAGGTACGGAATCAGAAACAGTACCAACACCGGCGTCAGATCCGCAAAGAAGCGGGGTCCGTAGCAATCTCCGGCCCACCAGCACTCTACATAAGACGACACCGCGATCCAATGCGCCAGCGTCAGCGCGCTCAACCATCTCTTCAAAGGAGCCTGCCACCATCCCCTCGCCATGCTCCAGATCGAGAACAGAAATACCGGAGTATAAACGAACAGCCCGCGCGAAGGACTGATCAGGTTCCCCGCCAGCGCCTCCCCGAACGTCGGCCAGTTGCGCGGATTGAAACCATCGAGCCGCGAGTGATAATACGGCGACAATAGCTGGTGGTAAATCGAAAAGTTATAGCACAGGAAGATCGTGGCCACCGGCAGCGCTGCCAGTAAGTAGTGCGGAAGATACCTCCGGTGCCTCACCGCCACGTAAGCTGTGAACAGGATCACGAACAGAGAATCGGTGGGCCGCACCGTGTACGCCAGCGCTACAGGAAGCCCCACCCATGCTGCCAGCCAGGGCTTCTCCTCCGCCTTCAGCAGCATGAGAATGATGATCGCCAGCAACAGCATCGACGGCGAATGCTGCCACAGGGCGCGTCCTCCCACGCTATACGCCGGTGTCGCCAAGGCGTACAGAAGCGCGAGAATCACGGCTCGCTTTTCCGGCAGATACCGCCGCGCGATGAAGTAAATCACCACCGTTGCCAGGGCCAGCAGGAACGACGCGACCTCCATCTCAAGCAGGGGATGGGCCGCGTCGTAGTCGCCGCGCAAAAATCCCGCAATCACCGGCCGGCCAGAATGGAAATGTTCGAGCAAGGGCCGGAACAGTCGCATGACTCCGACCGCCCCCAGCACCAGAGGCGCTGTCAGCACCGGCCCGCCGATGGGATAAAGGTTGTACCAATGCCCCGCGCATAAATCCGGCCCCGCGCGGCGCACGCTCCCATCCGTACCGACGCACTCCACGCCGTAATAGTGGCTCTCCCGAATCTGCCGCGAGTATTCGTCCAGATTCGTGTCGCCATGCTGCCACAGGCTCATCGCGATGAACACCGTCCAGCGCGAATCGAATGAAGTCGCGACCCGGCTCAATCCGGAAAATAAGTACACGAACGCCAGCAGCCAGGCCGCAATCTTCCCGTCTCTGGTCACCCTCTCATTATGGTCATTTAAGGATTTACGTGGGTGCATTTAAAAGCGTTTAAGGCATTTCGCCTAGCTAACACGCCCGCCCATCGCCAAACCGTAGGCGAGGGAACTAGCATCGCGAGGTATCGACGGCACAAGCCCCATGCGTCAGCTTGGGGCTATTTCGGACGACATAGCCCCAAGCTGACGCATGGGGCTGGAATTGCCGCCAGTAAAGGAAACTCGCGGACAGCCCACTAGTGGCTTGTCGCGGAGATAACGTTACCGTGCTATTCTGGCCGCGACGCGGCGTTATCACCCCTAGCGCGATTCCGGGTGTCTTTTCGCGATTTCCGTTTCCTGGCCCCTGGAACGCGTTTAAACGCGATTTCCGA
>JBEKOZ010000212.1:0-7594 GCA_049521275.1 Bryobacteraceae bacterium
GTCGCGATCCACATCGGTCCGAACAGCGGAGCCGACCAGTGGAGCAGCGGCCGCTCCACCAGATACGCGATCAGGAGGAGCGTCGCCCAACCCGCCGCGATCGCCCGCCATGACTTCATCACAGCTCGCGAAAATACGCAGGCAAGTCTTTCTTGGTGTCCCGTAAAATTTCGACAATCGCGCGCCGGTCTTCGATCGATAACCGTGGATTCTGGCTAGACAATACACTCCACATGCGCTGATAAATCGCGCCCTTCGCCTCCGCCGGCAACCCGTCGAACGCCGCCGAATAGATCATATAACTGCACGGATAGCGCATCATGCGCCGATCCAGATCGAATTGCCGCAGGGACCGCCCCTTGCGGTCGCGCGGACCCGCGGCCGCGAATTTCTCCTCGAATCCAAGCGTCCCCCGCACCGGCGAACCGATCCGTGCCTCGTCGATGAACAACATGTAGTCGACAATTTCCGCCGCCATCCCCGCCAGCTTCTCCGGCGTCATCGTTTTTTCATGCAGCGCGAACCGCGTCTCCCACCCGACGCGCGTCAGCAGGTTCGTCATGTGCATCTGGTGATCGAAAACCATCAGCGCGACGATGTCGCTCCCCGGCGAGAGGTAGCCTTTAAAATTCGCCTCCACCGACTCCGCCTCGTTTTCAGCCTTGAACGCCGCGTTGCCCAGGTGACCCATCGCGTCCGTTTTTCCGTTGACGAACCATCCGCCCCAGCGATGCGCGAACGCCACCCGATGGTCCACGTTGAAGCTGCCCAGTTCGAGCAGCACAGTGCCGTTCGGCGCCGCATACACACTGCGCAGAAGCATCCCCGGCACTCCCAGCGTGTCGTAGGATTCGTGGCAGGTCAGGCAATCGTCACGCCGCGTCGCCCGAGGGTTTCCGCTCGCCCGTTGATTGATGGTGTAGAAAATCGTCCCTTGCCGCGCATCCTCGGTCGCGATCTCCAGCTCCTTGCCGCCGCGAACCCATCCCACCGCGACCGCATCGTTGAAATAAATCGCGCGCGCGTTTCCCGGGCTGATCAGATGCTGCTGGAAACTCGCCTTGGCGAAAGTCGCGATCTGCGATTCAACCGGAATCCCCAGCGCCTCCAGAACCGCCGGCAGATAACCATGCACTGGTTCAAACGCCAGCGTCATGCCCTGGTCCAGCTTCTTGTTCAACTCGGAAACCGGATCGTGCACCGGGCGTTGCGGATACTCGATCGCCGGATGATCCAGCGCACCGGTAAACACGCCCACCAGATCGCCCAGAGCGAGAACGCCCGTTACGATCAGCAGAACCGCAAGCCTCATGTCATTACTTTAACCCACCAATACTTTACCCCAGCCGTGTTTTGAGCTCCGCCAGATCCGTAACGAACCACACGTGCTCGCCGCGATTCGACTCATACACAAAATCCCGCAGCGCCGAGCTCTCTTTCACGTGCGCGGAAATGTCGCCGATAATCGCCAGCGGTATGCGATAGGTGTCGAATTTTTGCAGGATCGCTCCGGCGACGCCGGTTCGCAAGCGGAAGAAATCGTCGTCCAGCCGCTCCGCCGGAATCACCACGAATCGCGCGCCCTGTCCCAGCGCACCACCAATTAATTCGACGGCATCGCGCTCGCTGCGCACGTTTTCCGCGGCCACATAGACCTCCGGCGGCACTACAGCCCCATGCGCTCGAGCTTGCGGTACAGCGTCTTCCGCTCGATCCCCAGAATCTTCGCCGCCCTGCTCTTATTCCCGCCGGTCGCCGCCAGCACTCGCCGGATCTGCTCCGTCTCCGTGTCCGCCAGCGATTCGCTGGCGCCTTCGCGCGAATCCATTTGATCGATGGCCTGCCTGGCCGCGGCCGCGTCGATCCGCCCTCCCGGCGCGAGGATCGTCAGCCGCTCCATCATGTGCTGGAGCTGCCGGATGTTCCCGGGCCAGCTATACTCTTCCATCGTCTTCAGGCCCGATTCGGTGAGCTTCGTATCGAGCGAATAGCGTTCGTTATAGCGGTGCAGGAAATGGTGCACCAAAAGAGGAATGTCGCTCGTCCGCTCGCACAGCGGAGGCACGCTGATGCGTACCGTATTCAGCCGGTACCACAGATCCTCGCGGAATTTCTGCTCGTCGACCATCTTCTGCATGTCGCGATTGGTCGCCGCCACCACCCGCACATCCACCTTCCGCGCGCGCGGCGAACCCAGCGGACGAATCTCCCGCTCCTGCAAAAATCGCAGCAATTTTAATTGAAATCCGAACTCAATATCGCCGATTTCATCCAAAAATATGGTGCCATTATTGGCCGCCTCGAACACCCCCAGGCGATCCCGGTCCGCGCCCGTGTAGGCGCCCTTCAAGGTCCCGAACAATTCGCTTTCGAGCAGCGACGGCGCGATCGCCCCGCAGTCCACGGGCACAAAAGGATGCGCCGCGCGTTTGCTGTTGCGATGAATCATGCGCGCGATCAGGTCCTTGCCGGTCCCGGTCTCGCCCTCGATCAACACCGTCGCATCGGTCGGCGCGACCTTCGAAATCTGCTTGTAAATCTCGATCATGCGCGGCGAGCTCCCGATCATTTCCGTCTCCGGCAGATCGTCAATCGCCGCGGCCTCGTCCTCTTCCTCGCCCATGAACGACTTCTCGGCTCGCTTGATGGTGTCGATCATTTGCGACATTTCAAACGGCTTGGCCAGATAATCGAAGGCTCCGCCGGAGGTCGCCGCCATCACCGTTTCCATGCTGCCGCGGCCCGACATCAGGATCACCGCGCCGTCCGGATTATGGAGCCGCGCCGCCTTCAGAATGTCGATCCCCGTCCGGTCGTCCAGATAAATGTCGGAAATGACAATAGGATACGGCTGCGCTTCCAGGCGATGGATCGCCTCCTTCGTCGACGAGACAGCCTCGACGGCATAGCCTTCCAGTTCGAGCACCGTGACCATGGTGCTGCGAACCGCCGCGTCGTCCTCAACGATTAGAAGTTTCTGCATTATGCGAATCGGCGGGATTTTCCGCCGCCGGCGGAACCTTTGGATTGGACGCGGACACTATTATAGTAAAACAACTTCCCTTTCCCGGCTCGCTCGCGACTTCCATGCGCCCGTGGTGATGCGTCACAATCTGTTCGACGATAGACAGCCCGATTCCGGTACCAACTTCTCCCGACGCCTCGGCGCGTTTCGTCCGGTAAAATTTCTTGAAGATACTCTTCAGCTCCTGCGCGTCCATCCCGATGCCCTGATCGCGCACCGATAGCCTTAATTCCCCGTCCAAAAGCCCCGCCGAAACATGGATTTCCGTCTCCGCCGGCGAATACTTCACGGCGTTGGTCAGCAGGTTGTAAAACGCGTACTCCATCAGCTCCCGGTCGCCCGTCACCATCGCTTCCACCGGAGTGTCCAAAAAAATCCCGATACTCTTTCGCTCGGCGATCGGCCCGACGCGTTTAAGACAAGCCTCCACTACATCGCCCGCCGCGAACGGCTCCTTTTTCAATTCCATTTGACCGTCGGCCAGCCGCTCGACATCCAAAAATGTCTGAATCATCCGCGCCAGCCGCTTTGACTCGGAATTAATCATTTCGCTTAATTGTTTGCCTTTTTCCTCCGGCAATTTGTAGCGAGTCATAATTTCGCTGGACCCCTGAATCGCCGTCAGCGGCGTCCGCATCTCGTGCGCCACCCAGTGAATCGCCTGCTGATACCGCGACTTTTCCGATTCCGATGTCTTTAACTGCCGCCGCACGAAGAAATACTGGAAGGTCGCCGCTCCCGCGCTGGCCAGCCACGCCACCACCACCGGTCCAAAAAAAGGAAAAACAATTCCCCGTTGAAATGACAGATAAGGAATCAAGAACCCCGCGCCCAGCAGCAGCGCGTCCACTGCATACGCCCACCACCCCGGCACAAATACGAAAATCAATCCCGCGGCCACCGTGAACGCCACGCACAGCGCCAGCACCGGCGCGTCTCCCGAGGGGATCAGGAACCGCCCCAGCCGCATGGTCTCGAACGCTTGCGCGTGAACCTCGACGCCCGAAACGCTATCGCCGTAGGAATTGGTCAACCGGTCGCGCGCCGCCGACAGAGCCGTGATCCCCAGGAACACCGCCGAGCCGCGAATTCTGTCCCGCTGCTTTTCAATGTCCAGCGCCGAAATCGTCGGAATCGTGTGCGGAGGCAAGTACCGCACCAGCATCGGCCGCCCGATTGCGCCCGTTGTTTCCGGGATCACCGTCGCGCCGATCTGCAAGCTCGGGTTCGAACTCGACTCGACAATCGGCTGCCCTTTATACGCCGCGAAAGCCTCCAGCGACAGCGCCCAGCGCCGGTCGCCGCCGCCTTTTTTTTCGAGCGGAATCTGCCGGTTCACCCCGTCCGCCGATTGCTCGGCCAGATGCACGTGCCCCAGCGCCGCGCCCCCCGCCCGGAACGCCGGCAGCGGATCTTCCCATTTCCCGCCGATCAGCTCGCACGGCAGGATCAGATGTTTGGTGGCCAGCAGCGCCGCCGCCAGCCGAGCATCTTCCGCCGGATCTCCCGCGTCGGCCAGCACCACGTCGCTCGCCACCACCTTCGGCCCGACCTCCGCCAGCTGCCGCAGAGCCTCCGTCAGGATCGGCCGGATACTCCGCATCCCTCCCTGCGCGCGCAGCGTATCTTCGTCGATGGCCACCACCACCGCCGAAGTTTTCAAGGACACCGCGTCGGCCGCCGCCGCATTCCGGGTCAGCACATCGTAGAGCACATCGTCGAAGCGCGCCCCGATCGACGTCAGCCCCACCCCGAAACCCACGGCAAAACATCCCGCGAGCATCGCGACGTATAGAACCGTATTCTGCCGGCGTTTACTTGCCAACCAGCCTCTCGATTTCTTCCACTTCCCGCGGCAGCCCGCCGCTCAGGATCTTGCAACCGTTCTCCGTCACCAGAACGGTGTCTTCAATCCGCACGCCCAGGTTTTCGAGCGGGATGTAAATCCCCGGCTCGATCGTGATCACCATGCCGGGCTTCAGCTCCACGCCCGGTTCTGAAGGATCGTGCACGTCCAGCCCCACGTGGTGGCTCAATCCATGCGTAAAATATTTCCCCAGCGGCTCCCCGCTGGAATCCTTGCCGTGCGTATTGATATAGTCGAACGCGATCTGTTGCAGAGTGCCCGGGCCGCGGCCCGCCTTCATCCCCGGCTTCACCGCCGCGATGGCCGCTTTCTGCGCGCCCAGCACGATTTCATAAATCTCGCGCTGCCGCTCGGTGAATTTGCCGTTCACCGGAACCGTGCGCGTCACGTCGGTCGCGTAATCGCCGCACTCCGCGCCCACGTCCATCACCACCACCTCGCCCGAATCCATCTTGCGGTGATTCGCGGAATAATGCAGGATCACGCTGTTGGGACCGCTGCCCACGATCGGCGCATAGGCGCTGCGTTCGCACCCCATGCTGAAATATGTGTTGGTCATCACCGCCGCGATTTCATACTCCGACTTCCCGGCCTTCATCGCATGCCACGCCGCCAGGTGCGCCGCCACCGTCGCGTCGGACGCCTTCTGAATCAGCGCGAGTTCCGCCGGTGACTTGAACTCCCGCAGCTTGGCGATCAGCGCCGTCGCATTCCCTTCCTCATGCAGCGGCGCGAGCCCCTTCAATTTCTCCACCTGCGCATCCGCCCGCTCGGCATAAATCTTCGGCGCGTTTTCAATCAGCCGCAGGAACGTCGTCTCCACCGCCGACCGCGGCAGCACCGCGTTAAAACCGGTCTTCTCAAACACGTCTTTATCGTTCGGATCGGTCACCCGGCCATAAAAAATCTCCGCCGTTTTGTTGCGCGGCGGCAAAAACAGAATCTCCTCCGTGGCTGTCATCATCAGCACCGCCCCCGGATCGCGCCACCCCGTCAGATAAAGGAAATTCGGTTCCTGAATATAATCGCGCAGATCGTCATCGGTCTTGGCAAACAGCACCAGCACCCCGTCCAGCGATTTACGCAGCAGCGTCCGCCGCGCCTGATACTCCGCGCGAGGAATCCCCTCGCCAAACACAGGCCCCATCAGCAGCAGCAGACCCAGAACCATTCTCATGCAGAAAAGTATACCGTTCTGGTGGCGCAAGCTTCAGCTTCGACGACGGCTTCAGCCGGCGCCGCGTTTCTTACTGCGCAATCTTACCCAGCACCAGCCGCAGCGGCTCCTCCGCCGCCGTAGTAGCCCGCTTGCACTCCTCTAACCGGATCTTCCACAACTGTTCCGCCAGATTGAGATTCTCTTCCAGAGCCTTGCTCATCTGCGCGGACGGCACCCGTTTCGTTTCCGCTTTCTGCGCCTCGTCGAGCGCATCCTGCTCGAGCGGCGACAGCGTCGAGGAGCATTGCCGGATCGCCGACTTCGCCAGCTCGACCATCCTCACGCTCCGCTCGTACTGCTCCACCGGACCGATCCCGCGGCGCATCGGATCGAGCGCCAGCACGTCATTCGACAACTCCAATCGCCGCGAAATTTCCAAGTCCGACGGCCGCAGGTTCGCCGCCGCTTGAAAATCCCCGCGCGCCGTCTGATAATTCCCCCGCGCGAATTCCGACTCGCCCAACCCCGCGTAAGCATCCGCATCCTCCGGATGATTCCGCAGAATCTCGCGGAAAATCTCGCCCGCCCTCGTCGCGGACCCGGCAATCAGAAACAACCGCCCCAGGTGTTTCCGTACGCCGACGTCCTCGGGCGCCACGTCCAGCAGCGGCAACAACTCGGCCAGCAGCTCTTCTTTGGAGCCCTGTTCGGCCAGCAGATTCACCAGCTCGAACCGGGCGCTCACCCGATTCGCTTCCGCGTCCCGCTCCCAACGTCCGTAGATCGCCCGATGATAGATCGACACCGCCTCCGTGACGCGCCCTTCTTTCACCAGCACGCGCGCCAGCGCCAGGTTCGCCGCGCCCGCCGTCGAATCGCGCCGCAGAAGTTCGGTCAGTGTCTCTTCCGCGCCCTCCAACTCGCCCGCCGCCAGCTGCGCCTGACCCAGCGCCAGCCAGGACTCCGGATTGTCCCGTTCAATCGCCAGCGCCGCCTTGAATTCAGAAACCGCCTCGAGCGGCCGCCCTTTCTCCACCATCCCGCGCCCCGCCGCCGCCAGCCGCAGCGCCTCGGCCCGATTCTCCTGCCGCTCCATCCGCGCCAGATAAGCATCGGCGATCGACAGCCCCACAACGGCAACCCCCACCAGCGCCAAAGTCCCCAGCACCGACGAAGAAGAACCTCCTTCCGGCGTCACTTAATCGTCTCCGACGGCAGCCGCCCTTTCAGGCGGCCTTTTTGTGCCCTTTATCAAATGCGCCGACACCTCCTCGATCTGGTCCGCCTTTATCTTCTGCATAGCTTCGCGGCTCCTCATCAGATCGAACCATCGGCGCTTGTGGCGCGCGCCCCCAGGCGTGCCGCGTCGCCACTCGTGGCGCCGCGTCCGTTGCGTCCCCGCCCCATTCGCCGCACCGACAGGCATTCTTGTGGGGCGGGGCTTCAGCCCGCAGCCGTCTTCAGAAGGCCCGCAACCGACAAAACTTCGTCGCGAACCAGGTGAAGCCGAATCTTCTCCGGCCGCGGCCGATCGAAATAGTAC